>JBKPQU010000353.1:0-8375 GCA_046734255.1 Actinomycetota bacterium | reverse complement strand
GGGGTATGGGGACGTGGATCCGCGCACCGCTCGTCGGGTGCCGCTCTGGCAGGAGCTTAGCCCTGGCAATCCGATCTTCCCCGGCGACCCGGAGTTCACTGTCCGCACGTTCACCACGATCCCGGAATCCGGCTACCTGCTCGAGCAGATCACCAGCCTGGGCACGCACACCGGCACGCACATCAGCGCGCCGGCGCACTTCATCGAGGGCGCCCGGTTCCTCAGCCAGCTCGACGAGGGCTGGACGTTGATGCCGCTGGTCACGATCGACGTCCGCAGACGGGTGCACGAGGAAGGCGGGGACTTCTCCCTGGACGTCACCGACCTGCGGCAGTGGGAGCGCCGGCACGGCCGGATCCCGCGGGCCGGGTGCGTGCTGATGCTGACGGGCTTCTCCTCGCACTTCACCCGGGACACCGGACCTGGGCCGACGGACGACTACTTCGACCCTGCTCCCGGCTTCACCGGTGACTCCGTGGCCTGGTTGTTCGACCATCGCGGCATCCGTGCGGTCGGATCGGACACCTTCGGCCCCGACGCCAGCTCGGACACCGATTTCTCCGCCACCGCCACGGCGCTGGCCAAGGGTGGGATCACCGTGGAGAACGTCGGTCCCGGCCTGGCCCAGATGCGCCCACACGGCGACTGGGTGTCCATCAACGGCGCCCGGCCGCATTTCTCCGGCTTCCAGATGGGCATCACCGGGTTCACCGAGGGCTGACCCCTCCCGGCGTAGGATCGCGGCGATGAGGATCGCCCTCTCCCGCCAGACCGGCACTGAGCGCGACGTCTCCCCGCTCGAGCTGTTCTTCGACCTCGTCTACGTCTTCGCGATCGGGCAGCTCTCGCACCACCTGGTTGCACACCTGGATCTGCGCACGGCCGCCGAGACGCTCGTCCTGGCGCTCGCGGTCTTCTACGCCTGGTACATGGTCGCGTGGGGGGCGAACTGGCTCGATCCGAACCCGCTGCCGGTGCGGATGGCGCTGCTCGGGCTGATGTTCGCCAGCCTGCTCATGTCCGTCGCGGTCGATGATGCCTTCGACGATCGTGCGTGGCTGTTCGTCACCGGTTACCTGGTTCTGCAGGTCGGGCGCTGCGCGTTCCTCATCGTGGCCCTTCGTGGTCGACCGCAGGGCGAGCACTTCGTCAACGACCTCGTCTGGGAGCTGCTCGCCGGAGTCCTGTGGGTGGGCGGCGCGATCGCCACCGGGAACGCGCGCCTGCTCGCCTGGGGGTGGGCGGTCGCGCTCGCCTACGCCGGCGGGTGGGCCCAGCATTGGCTGCCCGGCCGGGGACGGCGCGTCGACCTCGAGCACACGGAGATCGCAGCTGCTCACCTGGTCGAGCGGTTCCGGCTGTTCTTCATCATCGTGCTCGGTGAAACGGTCCTGACGACGGGCAGCGCGTTCGTCGGCGAGCCGTTCGATCTTGAACGGCTGCTCGCGCTGGCGATCGGGTTCGCGGGAACAGTCGCGCTGTGGTGGTGCTATTTCCAGCGCGCCGAGGCACTCGGCGCGCAGGCGGCCGAGACCGCCGAGGACGCCGGCTCCGTCGCGTTGTGGGGCACGTGGACGCTGACCCTCATCGTGCTGGGGCTGATCGGAATCGCCGTCGCCGACGAGATGGCCATCGCGCACCCCGGCGACGAGGCGACGCTCGGCTTCACGGTGCTCGCGTTCGGCGGACCGGCGTTGTTCCTGCTCTCCCAGCTCCTGTTCCAGTACGCGGTCCTGCGACTCGTCCCGCGGTCACGCGTGCTGGGGATCGTCGCGCTGGCGATCCTCGCCGTCGCTACCGGCCAGCTCACGCTGATCGTCGGGATCGCCGCGTCCAGCGCCGTCCTCATCGCCGTGGCGATCACGGACACCGTCCACGGGAGCGTTCGGGCGGCCAGCACGTCGGCGTAGCCGTGCTCGGTCAGCAGGCGGCAACCGACAGGTGGTCGGCTCGGGCGAGAACGCTGAGGTCAGGCTGGTCGGTGAAGAGCGCGTCGATGCCGATCCCGAGGTCATGACGCACCCTTCCCGCCCTGCCCGGTGTCGTGGCGTTGTTCGGCCTGCTGGATGGCCCAGGCGGCGTTGATCAGACCGATGTGGCTGAACGCCTGGGGGAAGTTGCCCAGCAGCTCACCGGTGCCTGGATCGACCTCCTCGGCGAGCAGGCCGACGTCGTTGACATATCCCGCGGCACGCGCGAAGACGGCGCGGGCCCGGTCCAGGTGTCCTGCCATCGCCAGGGTCTGCGCCAACCAGAACGTGCACAGCAGGAAGGTGCCCTCCTCCCCCGCCAGCCCGTCGACGCCGTCCTCGGTGCGGTACCGGTAGATCAGCCCGTGTTCGTCGGTCAGCCGGTCGGCGATGGCCTCGATGGTGGCCAGCATGCGGGGGTCGTTCGCGGGCAGGAACCCGACGATCGTCATCATCAGGTTCGACGCGTCCAGTGCCTCCGACCCGAAGTACTGCGTGAACGCCCCGGCGGAGTTGTTCCAGCCGTCACGGAGGACGGTCTGCCAGATCTCCTCCTGCGCGGCCCTCCAGCCATCCACCCTGTCGGTGGCGTTCAGCTTGCCGGCCAGCTTGACCGCCCGGTCCAGTGCGACCCAGCACATGACCTTCGAGTACAGGAAGTGCCGGGGTTCGCCGCGCACCTCCCAGATGCCCTGGTCGGGTTCCCGCCACCGGTGCGCAGCCGAATCGGCAAGGGCCACCAGGAAGCCGCGCATGTCGTCGTCCACCACGGCGAGATAATCAGCAAGCCGGTCGGCCGCGCCCAGCAGCTCGCCGTACACATCGATCTGCTGCTGGTTCCAGGCGCCGTTGCCCACGCGGACCGGGCGGCTGTCCCGCCATCCGGCCAGGTGCGGGAGGGTGCGTTCGGTCAGGTCGTGCTCGCCGCCGACCCCGAACATGATCTGCAGGGGCGTGTCCGGACCCACCGCCGCGGCTGCCGCGGTCGTCATGAACGCGAAGAAGTCGCTCGCCTCATCCGGGCAGGCGGCCACCCACAATGCCTCCATCGTGAAGCTCGCGTCGCGCACCCACGAGTACCGGTAGTCCCAGTTGCGTTCGCCGCCCACTCCCTCGGGCAGCGACGTGGTGGCCGCGGCGACGATGGCGCCGCTGGGCTGGAACGTCAGACCCTGCAGCACCCGGCCGCTGTGGTGCACCAGGTCCCGCCACGGCCCGCCGTAGTTCTGGTGCAGGTCCGACCACGACCGCCAGGCCGTCACCGTGGCGTCCAGGCGGTGGCCCAGCTCCTCCTGGGACCAGATCCGCGCCGGTTGCTCCTCCAGCGTCGACCGGTGCAGCGCGAAGCGGACCGTGTCGCCAGCCCGTAGTACGAACCGGGCGGACGCGGTCGAGTCGGCCAGCTCCAGCCGGACCGGGGTGGTCAGCACCAGCCACTCCGCGCCACCTCGCGCCGTCACCCCACCGTCCACGTGCGAGAGCAGCGGTCGCAGCAGCCCGTACTCCGGGCGCGGCCGGTAGCTGACCTCGATCTCGACTTCCCCGTCGACGCCGGACACCGTGCGGATCAGCAGGTGGGGTGCGCCCCTGCCCAGCGCATGTCCCCGGTTGTCCGCGCCCATCGCCAGCGCGTCGGTGACCGTCACCGTGCCGCTCGGTGTGCGGAACGTCGTCTCCAGGACCAGCGTCCGGTCGAGATACCGGCGGCTGGCGGCGCGTTCGCCGGCCGGACGGATCGACCAGTGCCCCGCCGCGTCGTCGAGCAACCGACCGAACACCGACGGGCTGTCGAACCGTGGGAAGCAGAGCCAGTCCACCGACCCGTCGGCCGTGATCAGGCCGGCGGAGTGGCAGTCGGACACCAGCGCATGTGCGGAGATCGGGACGCCGCTCATGCCGTCCGGCCCTCCCATCGGCCGTGCCGACTCACGCCGCTCAGCTGCGCCGGCCCGCGAGGAGATGGCCGACGAGATCGCGACGGCTGCGCACGCCGACCTTGTCGAACACGGACTTGAGGTGGTCCTGCACCGTGTGCGTGGAGATGTGCAGCGCGTCGGAGATTGCCCGGGTCGACCCGCCGCGGACAACGAGCCGGGCGACGTCCAGCTCGCGAGCGGTCAGCCCGTACGCAGCCAGGATCACTCCGAGGGTCGACTGCGGCTCGGCAGGCTGGACGACGACCGCGGTCTGGGCGCCCGACGCCGATGGCAACCGGGAGGCGTGCAGGTGCAGCCAGCCGCCGGTCGTGGCGCGAACGCTCATGCTGGGCGGACGATCCACGGTGCTGAGGGCGGCGGCGACCGAGTAGACGCTGACCGGCAGCGGCAGCCTGGTGGAGCCATGCCCGATGAGCGGGAGCAGGGCGTCGGCCTCGGGTGTGCTGGCCACGAGCTCCATCCGCTCGTTGAGCAGCAGGACTCCCGGCGGGTGCGGGAGGTCGGGTCCGGGCGAGTGCAGCAGCATGGCCTGGCGAAGGGCGTGGGCGATGTGCGGGGCGAGCCGGCGGATCAGGGCGGCCTCGGCCGGGCCGAAGCCGAGGTCGCTGTCCTCGCGGTGCAGGCACAGGTATCCCCAGCAGTGCCCGCCGATCACCAGGGCGGCCCGCAACTCGTCGCCCAGCCCGACCGGGCGCATGATGTCCCGGTAGCGGGCACTCGCCATCCGCTCGCTTCGGGTGGCCGCGTCCAGCGATGCGACATGTCCGGGCGAGCTGGCCAGCGCCGCGAACGTGTTCACGTCCCGGCCGCCGAGCTCGTTCTCCAGGAACAGGGCCGCCATGCCCTCGAGGGGCTCCTCGCTCAGCGCCCCGGTGAACAGCAAGGTCTCAGGGTCGGCGGTGGCGAAGAACGCGGCGTCGATCGGCATGGCCGCGCGCAACGCCGAGAGGACCTGACGCTGCAGCTCGGCCACGTCGAGGCCGCTGCGGCAGACGCGCAGTACCGCACGCTCCGCCCTCGCAGTGTCGGTCACACGGATCAGTGTGGTTGCGACCTGCGCGGCTGGAAACCCCACCTTGTTGGGATGGTTCGCGCGACGGGTCGGGTCGACGCTTCTGCCATGACCACTGACCAGCCCACCCGGAACAAGCACCTCGTCGAGAGCTTCATCCAGGAGCTCTTCACCAAGGGCGACCTGACCGCGGTCGACCGGTACCTCGCGCCCGACTTCGTCAACCACGACCCGCCTTTCCCCGGCTCACCTGAGGGCGCGGAGGGCATGCGCCAGGCCGCGCAACTGATGCGGAGCGCGCTGCCCGACTGGCGCAGCGACCTCGACCAGCTGATCGCAGAGGGCGACCTGGTCGTCGAGCGCTTCACCGCACAGGGCACCCACCGGGGCGAACTGCTCGGCGCCCCCGGCACCGGCAGGACGCTCACCCTGCGCGGAATCAACATATTCCGCATCGAGGGCGACCGGATCGTCGAACGGTGGGGCCGCCTCGACGACGTGGGCCTCCAGGAACAGCTCAGAGGCTCTGAGTAGCCTCGGCAGCCGTCGCCCTCGTCAGGCGCCCTTGCCGAGGACGTCGCGCAGCCTGCGCGCGAATGCCTCAGGTTCGCCGGCATATCCGAACTCGCCGCCGAGGAAGCCGCCGTGGTGGCTCGGGAACACGGTCGCCTCCTGCCCGAGGAGTGCGGCGGTGGCCAGCGCCGTGCGTCCTGTGAAGGTACCCAGGGACTGCTCGCCGACGGCGATCACGATGCGCGTCGGCGCCGCGGCGAGCGCGTCAACATCGGGACGATAGCTGCTGACCGCCCAGGACCGATCGGAGAGCAGCGGATCGTCACGGGACCCGTCATCGCCTGTCGGCATCCCGAACTGGGCGGGATCCGGCGCAGGCTGGGCGAAGTAGTCGTCGGTGAACTCGCCCTGCCACGACGTCATTGCGATGAAGGCTGCCATGCCGGCACTCGACCCCTTGGCCTCGTACACGTCCCGAACGCCGGCGCGAGCGCGTTCGGCGGCGTCGGCGTCGGGGAGCACCGGAATGAGCGGGGGCTCGTGCGCGACCAGGGTGGTCACGTCGCGGGGGTAGGCCGCCACGAGCGCGAGGGCGGTCACGGCACCACCACTGCTCGCGAACATCTCGACCGGGCCGACGCCCAGCGCGTCGATGACGGTGTGCACGTCGCCCGCCTGGACCGTGGGCGCATGGTCGATCCGGCCGTCTTTGCGGGTGCTGCGGCCGAGGCCGCGTGGGTCATAGGTGACCACGGTGCGGTCCGGGAAGTGTGCCGCCAGCGTGCCGAAGCCGCCGGCGTCCATGGGCTGGCCGATCATGAACAGCGGTGGCTGTCCGTCGGCCGTCGGCAACGGGCCGTGTAGGTCGTAGGCGATGTCGACCTCGGCGGTCTGAATCACGTGCGTCGTCGTCATGACAGTCAGGACCTCTCCCATGCTCAGAACTCATCGGAGGCTACGTTCAAGGCGTCCGTTGCGACCGGCGAAACGGCGTCGCGGCGGGCAGAACCGAGTGCGTGGGATCGGGAGGTGGCAGCGTGATCGCGGTGGTCGTCCCCGCCTTCGACGAGGCGGACAGGCTCCGAACCCTCCTCCCGCGTATCCCGGCGTGCCTTGTCGGCGTGCCGGTTCAGGTCATCGTCGTCAGCGACGGCTCCACAGACGGGACGGACGCGGTTGCGCTCGACCACGGCGCCATCCTCGTCGAGCTTCCGAAGCACCGAGGCAAAGGGGTCGCCCTCCGGGCAGGCTTCGCCCAGGCGATGGAACTGGGTCCGTCCCAGCTGGTGACGATGGACGCCGACGGCCAGCACGACCCCGCCGACCTGGAGCGGCTGGTCCGGCCCGTGATGGCCCAGGAATGCGCGATCGCGACGGGCAGCCGGTTCCTCTCCGACCCCTCCCGCGGGCCTACACCGCTGAACCGCTACCTGGTGCGGAAGGTCATCATCGCGGCCTTGCGGGCCACCCTCGGCCGCACCTACACCGATCCGTGCTGTGGCTACCGGTGCTTCTCCTTACCGGCGCTCCAGGCCATCCGGTTGCGGGGGGACCACTACCAGATCGAGCTGGAGGCGCTCTTCGAGGCGGCCATCCACGGCCTGAGCGTGCTGGAGGTGCCCGTGCGCGGCGACTACCCTCCTGGCTGCTCCAAGATGGGCGCCCGATTCGGCCGCGTGGCGGGCCGGGTTTGGGTGATCAGCCAGTATGTGTCGACGATCGCGAGGAAGACCCGGGAGCTCCGACGGGCTTGCGCCATGGCGTGAGCAGTCGGTCGGTTCCCTGGGTGTGACGCGGGACAGCAGAGTGGGAGACGCATGAGCCGGAACCTGGAGACGGAGCTTCTCGCGGAGTTCGAAGAGCTGGTCACGACCGACCGCCTGCCGGAACAGGGGTCCCAGTTCTTCGGCAGCGTCTCGAAGCTGGCCGACGACTTCCTGAGTACCGGCCGGTTCGAGCTGCCGATCGACCCGTTCCGGGGGCGGGACCGCGAGATGGCGCTGGAGTCCGACCTGTACTACGTCATGTTCTGGCGGATGTTCGACCGGACACCCGCCGCGATGCTGCAGGACTTCGCCATCAAGCTCCGCCGCATCCTGGCCAAGCGTGTCTTCAAGAGGTGCGGCGAGGACGTGGTCATTCACCACAACGTCCTGTTCAACTTCGGCCGGAACATCGAGCTGGGCGACGGCGTGTTCCTCAACCGGGACGTGATGCTCGACGACCGGGCGGCGCTGACCATCGGGGATCACACGATGATCGCGGCCGGCGTGGTCATCGAGACCCACAGCCACGCCTACGACGACTTCTCGGTGCCCCTCCCCCATGGCGGGCGGATCCCCGCCCCGGTCCACATCGGGGCGAACACGCTTCTCGGGTACAAGGTCGCCGTGATGGCGGGAGTCGACATCGGGAATCGCTGCATCGTGGCCGCCAACTCGGTGGTGACCAAGGACGTGCCCGACCAGACCATCGTGGGGGGCGTGCCGGCCAGGGTCATCAAGACGATCACACCCCGTGCCGGCAACTCCGGGCCCGGCGTTTCGTCCTGATCAGCCAGGGCGCCGGCCACTTGCCAGCGCGAAGGAGGCCGGAAGCTGGTACGTCTCCCCGGTCCGGTAGTCGTGCAGTCGCCGGTCGAGACCGGCCCGAATCTGCTGCACGACATCCTCCGGCTGACCCCGGATGACCGCGGATGTCCTGACTGTGCCGTTCAGCAGGCCGTCCCACAGCTCGTCCGCGCTGTTGACGGTGTGCACGAACGCAACCGTTTCCACTTCGACGTCGACGAACCCCTGATCCGTCATCCGGCCCCCGAACTCGGCGCTGTCCGCGAAACGGAAGAAGTCGGGTCCCGCCGGGACGTTCTGCGGTGGCGCGACGCCGACCTCCCGTACGGCGTCGAGGAGAACGCCCACGAGTCGAGCGCGGGTGGGCAGGTCC
>JBKPQU010000352.1:0-9807 GCA_046734255.1 Actinomycetota bacterium | reverse complement strand
GCGTACGCCAGCGGCGATGAGCGTGATCCCGGGCACAGCACAGCGTGCCGCACGCCCAGGTCCGCCAGCGAGCGCACCACCGCCGTGGCCAGCGCCGTCGACCCGTTCACCCCTGCATGCTCTCAGCCCGCGGATCTTCCCGGGCCCCCCGCCACCGGCCCCCGGCCCCTCGGCGGCTAGTCGATCGCGATCGCCGTGTACTTCTCCAGCAGGTAGTCCCCGGCATAGACCGGCGTGTAGTGCTTGTACCCGACCGGCGGGGCGAGCGACTCGATCAGCGCGTCGTAGTTGGTCTCGTAGAAGAACACCAGCGAGACCAGCTCCTCGTGGGGGTCGCTGCTCGGCGGCGGGAGCACCCGGTGCCGGGCGGACAGCCAGCGGTCGCCCGTCCAGCGGGCGAGCAGGTCACCGACGTTGATCGTCAGGGTGCCGGGTTCGTACGGCGCGTCGATCCACTCGCCGTCGCGGGTGAAGACCTGCAGGCCGCCGGCGCCGGGCTCCCGGTCCAGCAGCGTGACCGTGCCGAAGTCGGAATGCGGACCGATCCGGAACTGGCCCTCGGCCGGCGGCCCGACCGCGGTCAGCGACGGGTACCAGTTGGTGTTGAAGGTGTAGGTCGGGTGGTCGGTCAGCTCGGCGAAGAACGTCCTGGGGAGGCCGAGCGCGACCGCGCACACCTCCAGCAACTGGTCGGCGAGTTCGTGCATCACTCCCATGTAGCCGGTGATCGCCTCGGGCAGCCCGGGGATCTCTGCCGGCATCGGGTTGGCCTGGAACCAGATCCGGTCCACCTCGTCGATGCCCGTGGCCTGGTCCGCGCCGTAGCTCAGCGACTCCTTGAGGTCCGGCGGCGACTCCGTGCCCTCGCTGTAGGCGTTGGCCTCCGCGCCCGGCGGCAGCCATCCGCGGCCGTTCGCGGGCGAGGCCTTGTACCGGGTCTTGACCTCGGGCGGCAGGGCGAAGAACGTGCGGGCCAGGCGGCGCATCTCCGCCGCGGCGTCCGGCGGCACCCCGTGACCGCTGACCAACAGGAACCCGGACCGCTGGAAGGCCTCGTCGACCGCCTCGCCGACCCGGGACCGGTCGGCATCGTCACCGTGGAACCACGGCGCAAGATCGATCACCGGTACGACATCGGTCACCCTGCGGATTGTGCCGGGGCAGGTCAGCAGCGGGATAGGGCGGGTTTCGCCAGTTGACACCGCATCCGATTCGGCAGCCAATGCCGATTCGATACCGATTCAACGTCGACGCCGGCCCCGGCGGCGGGCGTCAGTCGGTGGCCAGCGCGTCCCGCATCGGGACCAGCTTGTCGGCCGATTCGGCGAACTCGGCCAGCGGGTCGGAGCCGGTGACGATGCCGCAGCCGGCGAACAGCCGGAGCCGGTGCGCGTCCTGGCCGTCGATCCGGGCGCAGCGCAGGGCGATGCCCCATTCGCCGTCGCCGTCGGCATCGATCCATCCGACCGGCCCGGCATAGCGGTCCCGGTCCATCGCCTCCAGCTCGCCGATCAGCGCCGCCGCGGCGTCCCTGGGGGTGCCGCAGACCGCCGCGGACGGGTGCAGCGCCGCGGCCAGGGCCAGCGACGTGGCCTCCAGGTCGGCCAGGACGCCGGTCACGTCGGTGGCCAGGTGCATGACGTTGGCCAGGTGCAGGACGAACGGCGCGTCGGGCACGTTCGTCGAGGTGCAGTGCGGCGCCAGCACCTGGGCGACCGAGGCGACGGCGTACTCGTGCTCCTCCAGGTCCTTGCTGGAGCGCGCCAGCGACGCCGCATTGCTCAGGTCGTGGTCGTCGTCGCCGGTTCGCCGGATCGTCCCGGCCAGCACCCGGGAGGTGACCAGGCCCTTCTCCCGGCGGATGAGGAGTTCCGGGGTGGCACCGAGCAGGCCGTCGACGCTGAAGGTCCAGCACTCGGGGTACCGCTCGGCCAGCCGGCGCAGCACCCACCTCGGGTCCACCGGATTTCGGGTGCGCGCCTCCAGGTCGCGGGCGAGCACCACCTTGTCCAGCGCCCCGCTCTCGATCCGGCGGATCGCCTCCGCCACGGCGGCCTCCCACTGCGGGGCGGTCAGCGCGCCGTCCGCGAAAGCAACGTCGCCGGGGGAGGCGGCGGGCGCGACGTCTGGCAGCACGCTCGGGCCGGGCAGCACCGGCCCGAGGCCGACCGTGGTCAGCCACCAGCGGTCGCCGCGGCGACCGAGCACGATCTCGGGGACGACGAGCACGCCGCCCGTCGGCGAGTCCGGGGAGAACGAGAACGATCCGAAGGCCACGGGCCCGCAGCCGGGCAGCCCGACCTCGTCGCGGACGACCGCGTGCCGGGCGAGCGCGGTCCAGGCGCGGTCGGCCTGGGCGATCCTCTCCGGGCCCGCGGTGCGGAACCGGACCACCTCGCCCCAGCCGACCAGGCCCTCGGCCCGGCGGATCCACGCCAGCGGGGCCGTTGGAGGCAGGCAGGCAATGAGCGCACCCGGGTCGGTGATCGCCACGGTCCGGGCAACCAGCCGGGCGGCGGCGGGTGCGGTAGACATCGCCCCAAGGGTAGGGCCGCGGCTTTCGCCCGGCTCGCCCGAGGTCCTGTCGGAGGTTCCGGGTTGGCCGCGAGGGGTGCGCGCCTGGGACGATCGGCACATGTCCCGCGCCAGCCTCGAGAAGACGCCGCGCGAGGTGGCGACGATGTTCGACGACGCGGCGGAGCGCTACGACACCACCAACGGCGTGCTCTCGATGGGCCAGGACCGCCGCTGGCGCGCCGCGGTGACCTCGGCCCTCGACCTGCGGCCGGGGGAGCGGGTGCTGGACCTGGCGGCGGGCACGGGCACCTCGAGCGAGCCGCTGATCGCGGCCGGGGCGAGGGTGGTCGCCTGCGACTTCTCCCTCGGCATGCTCCGGGTGGGCCGGCGACGCCGTCCGGATCTCGCGTTGGTCGCGGGTGACGCGCTCCGCCTGCCGTATGCCGACGGGTCGTTCGACGCGGTGACGATCTCCTTCGGGCTGCGCAACGTCAACGACCTCGACGCCGCGCTCCGCGAGATGCTCAGAGTCACCGCGCACGGCGGCCGGCTGCTGGTCTGCGAGTTCTCCAGCCCCACCTGGGCGCCCTGGCGCGCGGTCTACACCGGCTACCTGATCCGCCTGCTCCCGCTGACCGCCCGCGTGGTCAGCTCGAATCCCGAGGCGTACCGGTACCTCGCGGAGTCGATCCAGGCCTGGCCCGATCAGGCCGGCCTGGCGGCCAGGATGCGTAGCTCAGGGTGGGAGGACGTCGCGTACCGCAACCTGTCCGGCGGCATCGTCGCCCTGCACCGAGCACGCCGGTCCTAGGCTCGTAGACTCCTGCTCGTGAACCAGTTCACAAGCGATCGCGACGCCGACGTCATCGTCGTCGGCGCGGGTCCCGCGGGCTCCGCCACCGCGCACCACCTCGCCCGAACCGGGCTGCAGGTGCTGATGCTGGAGAAGACCGCGTTCCCCCGGGAGAAGGTCTGCGGCGACGGCTTGACCCCGCGCGCGGTCAAGGAACTCGTCCTGATGGGCGTGCCGACCCGGCCGGAGGACGGCTGGATCCGCAACCAGGGCCTGCGGATCCTCGGCGGCGGCGTCCGGCTGCAGCTGCCGTGGCCGGAGCTGTCCAGCTTCCCCGGCCACGGGCTCGTGCGGACGCGGCTGGACTTCGACGCGACGTTGGCCAAGCACGCGGTGGCCTCCGGCGTCCGCCTGATGGAGGACACCACGGTGATCGGCGCGCTCACGGACGAGCGCAGCGATCGGGTGGTGGGGGTCACGGCGCGGCCCACCGCGGACCGGGACGCCGCGCCGGTCACCTACCGGGCGCCGCTGGTCGTGGCCGCGGACGGCAACTCGGCCCGGCTGGCGACCTCGGTCGGCCTGGCCAAGCGGGACGACCGCCCACTCGGCGTTGCCGTGCGCACGTACTACCGCAGCCCGCGGCACGACGACGACTGGTTGGAGAGCTGGCTGGAGCTGTGGGAGGGCGAGCCGGGGCGCTCGCGGCTGCTCCCCGGATACGGCTGGATCTTCGGCGTCGGCGACGGGACCAGCAACGTGGGCCTCGGCGTGCTGAACTCCTCCGGGGCCTTCGGCACCGTCGACTACCGGGACATGCTGCGCCGCTGGGCGGCGGCGATGCCGCCGGAGTGGGGGTTCGTCCCGGAGAACATGACCTCCCCGATCCGGGGGGCCGCGCTGCCGATGGGCTTCAACCGCACCCCGCACTACAGCCGGGGGCTGGTCCTGGTCGGCGACGCCGGCGGGATGGTGAACCCCTTCAACGGCGAGGGCATCGCCTACGCGATGGAGTCCGGGCGGATCGCCGCGGAGATCATCTCCCAGGCCCTGGCGCGTCCGGACGGGCCGGCGCGGGAGCGCGCCCTGCAGCGCTACCCCGAGGCCATGCGGGCCGGGCTCGGCGGCTACTACACCTTGGGCCGGCTGTTCGTCGAGGCGATCGGGACGCCGAAGGTGATGCAGGTGATCACCCGCTACGGCCTGCCCCGGCCGACGCTGATGCGGTTCGCGTTGAAGCTGCTGGCCAATCTGACCGATCCGCGCGGCGGCGACGCGATGGACCGGGTGATCAACGGACTGACCAGAATCGTTCCGGCGGCCTGACCGGCGGACGAACCGGCAGAAGACCGGCGGCACTGTATCGACGGTGGGTGTTCGAAGAGGACATGATGCGGCCCCTAGGATGGCAAGCGGTTGACGTACCGCCCACGCGGTGCGCCCGTGCCGGGACGTGCTCCTGGACCCGGGTGGGCCGGTCGTCCACCCGCGCCACCCGGACCGGACCCAGACGACGGGCCCCGACGCATCGGAAGGGGACGGGACTGTGAACCCCTACGTACCGATCCTGGTGCTGATGGCGATCGCCGGCGGGTTCGCCCTGTTCTCCATCGCGGCGGGGTCGCTGGCGGGCCCGAAGCGGTACAACCGCGCCAAGCTCGACGCCTACGAGTGCGGGATCGAGCCCACCCCGCACGCCGTCGGCGGCGGGCGGTTCCCGGTCAAGTACTACCTGGTCGCGATGCTGTTCATCGTCTTCGACATCGAGAGCGTGTTCCTGCTGCCGTTCGCGGTCGGGTTCGACTCCCTGGGGCTGTTCGCGCTGTTCGAAATGGTGCTGTTCATCGGCGCGGTGTTCGTGGCCTACGCCTACGTCTGGAAGCGCGGGGGCCTGGAGTGGGAGTGACGGCCACGCGGCTGGCCGCGGCACGGAGAGGTCGGTAGATGGGGATCGAGGAGAAGCTGCCCAGCGGCTTCCTGCTGACCTCGGTGGAGAAGCTCGCCGGGTACTTCCGCAAGGGCTCGCTGTGGCCGGCCACCTTCGGGCTGGCCTGCTGCGCGATCGAGATGATGTCCACCGGGGCACCGCGGTTCGACCTGGCCCGCTTCGGGATGGAGGTCTTCCGCGGCTCACCGCGGCAGGCGGACCTGATGATCGTGGCCGGTCGGGTGAGCCAGAAGATGGCGCCGGTCCTGCGCCAGATCTACGACCAGATGGCCGAGCCGAAGTGGGTGCTGTCGATGGGGGTCTGCGCCTCCTCCGGCGGCATGTTCAACAACTACGCGATCGTCCAGGGCGTCGACCACGTGGTGCCCGTGGACATCTACCTCCCTGGCTGCCCGCCCCGGCCCGAGATGCTGATCTACGCCATCCTCGAGCTGCACGACCAGATCGCCTCGATGCCGCTGGGCAGCAACCGGAGGGACGCCGCCAGGGCAGCCGAGGAGGCCGCGATGACCGCCACCCCCACGGCTGCGATGAAGGGGCTGCTGCGATGAGCGACCAGCAGCAGGAGCCGGAGCTTCCGGCGACAACGACGCCCGAGGCCGAGATCGTCGACGTCCGCTCGGGCATGTTCGGGGTGCGCGGGCCCGGCGACACCTCCGGCTACGGCGGGCTGGTCCGCACAGTCGCGATGCCCGCCCCGGCGACCCGCCCGTACGGCGGGGTCTTCGACGAGGTCGCCGACCGGCTGACCATGGCCCTGAGCGCCGCCGGGGAGACCTTCGACGGCTGCGTGGAGAGCGTCGTGGTCGACCGGGACGAGCTGACCTTCCACGTCCGCCGGGAGAACCTGCTCGCCGTGTGCCGGCACCTGCGCGACGACCCCGACCTGCGCTTCGAGATGTGCGTGTCGGTCAGCGGCGTGCACTACCCGCACGAGGTCGGCCGCGAGCTGCACTCCGTCTACCACCTGCTCTCGATCACCCACAACCGGCGCCTGCGGCTGGAGGTCGCCTGCCCGGACGGCGACCCGCACATCCCCTCGGTGGTCGCGATCTACCCGACCGCGGACTGGCACGAGCGCGAGACGTGGGACTTCTTCGGCATCATCTACGACGGCCACCCGGCGCTGGCCCGGATCCAGATGCCGGACGACTGGCCCGGCCACCCCCAGCGCAAGGACTACCCGCTGGGCGGGATCCCCGTGGAGTACAAGGGCGCCGCGATCCCGCCACCCGATGTGCGGAGGGCCTACACCTGATGAGCGAGACCATCCACGCGCCCCTCCCGGAGTCAGGACCCGACGCCGACGGCATCGACGACAGCGGTTACGGCGCGGCCGAGGGCCGGGTCTTCACGGCCACCGGCGGCGACTGGGTCGACATCGCCGAGGAGGCCACGTCGCTCGGCGAGGAGCGGATCGTCGTCAACATGGGGCCGCAGCACCCCTCGACGCACGGGGTGCTGCGCTTGATCCTCGAGATCGACGGCGAGACCGTGACCGAGACCCGGTGCGGGATCGGCTACCTGCACACCGGCATCGAGAAGAACATGGAGTTCCGCAACTGGACGCAGGGCGTCACGTTCTGCACGCGGATGGACTACCTCACCCCGCTCTACCAGGAGGCCGCCTACTGCCTCGGCGTCGAGCGCCTGCTCGGCATCACCGACGACATCCCGGAACGCGCAACGGTGATCCGGGTGATGATGATGGAGCTCAACCGGGTCGCCTCGCACCTGGTTGCGCTCGCCACCGGCGGGATGGAGATCGGCGCGCTGACAGTGATGACCGTCGGCTTCCGCGAGCGCGAGCAGATCCTGCGCCTGTTCGAGCTGATCACCGGGCTGCGGATGAACCACGCGTACATCCGCCCCGGGGGCCTCGCCCAGGACCTGCCGCCGGGTGCCCTGGACAGCGTCCGGGACGTCATCCCCACCGTGCGCAAGGGGATCTCCGACATCGAGAAGCTGGCCAACGAGAACCCGGTGGTCAAGGCGCGGCTGGTCGGCGTGGGGTACCTCGACCTGACCGGCTGCATGGCCCTGGGCATCACCGGCCCGGTGCTGCGCTCCACCGGCCTGCCGCACGACCTGCGCAAATCCCAGCCGTACTGCGGGTACGAGACCTACGACTTCGACGTGATCACCTGGGACACCTGCGACGCCTACGGCCGGCTGCGGATCCGGATCGAGGAGATGAAGGTCTCCCTGGACATCGTCGAGCAGTGCCTGGAGCGGCTGCAGGCGATGGGTCCCGGCTCCGTGATGATCGCGGACAAGAAGATCGCCTGGCCGGCCCAGCTGGCGATCGGCGGCGACGGCATGGGCAACAGCCTCGACCACATCCGCGAGATCATGAGTACGTCGATGGAGGCCCTGATCCACCACTTCAAGCTGGTCACCGAGGGCTTCCAGGTGCCGTCCGGCCAGGTGTACCAGGCGGTCGAGTCCCCGCGCGGCGAGCTCGGCGCGCACCTGGTCTCCGACGGCGGGACCCGCCCGTACCGGGCACACTTCCGCGACCCGTCCTTCGTCAACCTGCAGGCCGTTGCGGCGATGTGCGAGGGCGGCCAGATCGCCGACGTCATCGTCGCGGTGGCCTCGCTCGACCCCGTGATGGGGGGCGTCGACCGCTGATGGCGATCACCGAGGAGGCGCGAGAGCGGCTCACCGCCGACGCGCAGACGATCATCGCCCGGTACCCGGTGCCCCGGTCGGCGCTGCTCCCGCTGCTGCACCTGGTGCAGAGCCACGAGGGTTTCGTCAGCACGGAGGGGATCGAGTTCTGCGCGTCCGTGCTGGGCCTGACCGCGGCCGAGGTCGCCGCGGTCGCCACCTTCTACACCCAGTACAAGCGGCATCCCAACGGCGAGTACACCGTCGGCGTATGCATCAACACGCTGTGCGCGGTGATGGGCGGGGACGCCATCTTCGCTTCGCTGGAGGAGCATCTCGGCATCGGTCACGACGAGACGACCGAGGACGGCGTGATCACGCTGGAGCGGATCGAGTGCAACGCCGCCTGCGACTACGCGCCCGTGATGATGGTCAACTGGGAGTTCTTCGACAACCAGACGCCCGGCTCCGCGCGGGACGTCGTCGACCGGCTGCGCGCCGGCGAGGCGGTCACCCCCACCCGCGGTGCGGACCGCGTGTGCACGTTCCGCGAGGTCTCCCGGGTGCTGGCCGGCTTCCCGGACGGGCGGGCGAACGAGGGGATCGGCGCCGGCACGCCCACCCAGCGCGGCACGGTGCTCGCGCGGCAGATGGAATGGACCGCCCCGAAGGCGCAGCGGAGCGCCGCGAAGGCGAGCGACGAGAACGGCGGCCAGGCCGCCGGGAAGGGCTGAGCGATGGCCGACGCCCCGGCGCTGACCCCGGTGCTCTCGGCGTTCTGGGACGCCCCGGAGTGCTGGACGTTGCAGACCTACCACGACAACGGCGGGTACCAGGCACTGCGCCAGGCGCTGACGATGCAGCCGGAAGAGATCGTCACCATGGTCAAGGACTCCGGGCTGCGCGGCCGCGGCGGAGCCGGGTTCCCGACCGGGCTCAAGTGGAGCTTCCTCCCGAAGCCCGACGGCAAGCCGCGCTACCTCGTGATCAACGCCGACGAGTCCGAGCCGGGAACGTGCAAGGACGTCCCGCTGATGCTGGCCACGCCGCACTTCCTGATCGAGGGTGCGCTGATCACCAGCTACGCCATCCGGGCCGAGCGGGCGTTCATCTACCTGCGCGGCGAGGTCGTGCACGTGTACCGCCGGCTGGCCCAGGCGATCGAGGAGGCCCGCGCGGCCGGCTACCTCGGCCGCGACGTCCTGGGCACCGGGCTGAACCTGGACGTCGTCCTGCACTCCGGCGCCGGCGCGTACATCTGCGGCGAGGAGACCGCGCTGCTGGACTCCCTGGAGGGCAGGCGCGGCCAGCCCCGCCTGAAGCCGCCGTTCCCGGCGGTCGCCGGCCTGTACGCCAGCCCGACCGTGGTGAACAACGTCGAGTCGATCGCCAGCGTCCCGTCGATCGTGACCAACGGCCCCGACTGGTTCGCGGGGATGGGCACCGACCGGTCCACCGGGTACGGCCTGTTCTCCCTGTCCGGGCACGTGAGCAGGCCCGGCCAGTACGAGGCCCCGCTCGGGATCACGCTGCGCCAGCTGCTGGAGATGGCCGGCGGGATGCGCGGGGGCCACGAGCTGAAGTTCTGGACGCCGGGCGGCTCCTCCACGCCGATCTTCACCGACGCCCACCTCGACGTCCCGCTCGACTTCGAGTCGGCCGGCGCGGCGGGCTCGATGCTCGGCACCCGCGCGCTGCAACTCTTCGACGACACGACCTGCGTCGTCCGGGCCGTGCTGCGCTGGACCGAGTTCTACGCCCACGAGTCGTGCGGGAAGTGCACGCCCTGCCGCGAGGGGACCTACTGGATGAAGCAGGTCCTCTACCGGCTCGAGCAGGGGCAGGGCACCGAGGAGGACCTGCAGACGCTGCTCGACCTGTGCGACAACATCCTCGGACGGTCGTTCTGCGCTCTCGGGGACGGCGCGACCAGCCC
>JBKPQU010000351.1:0-28746 GCA_046734255.1 Actinomycetota bacterium | reverse complement strand
TGTGGGGGCAGGTCCCCGGGCGGAGGTGTCAGGGTTCGGCTGCGAGCGCGTCGTCCCGTTGCGGGATCGTCAATCGGTCCGGGTGCGGAGGCTCCGCGCCAGGGTGGGGATCATCACCGCGGCCGCGACGAGGTGTAGCCCGAGGAGGGCAGTGGTGGTGGCGGTGTTTGCCCCGGAGAGGAGGGGCGGGACCAACGAGATCGCGGTCAGCGTCACTGCCGTCCGCACGAATCGCTCGGCGGGGCGAGCGCTCCAACGAAGCAGAGCGGCGGCAATGACGATGCCCACGACCGAGAAGAAGCCGGTCACCACGGCGAATCCGGACAACGGGATCGTCTCGCCGCCATCGGGGACCTCGAAGTCGACGCCAACGCCCTGGGCAAGAGCAGCGGCGAGGGTGGTGGCCAGCATCGCTGCGAGCGTGGCAATGAAGCCGGTGCCGGCGAGCCCGCGAAGTCGGTGGGTGTGGCTGGTCCGGCCCGATGCCGGGCCTGCGACGACCCGGGTGTCATTCGTGCTGTTCATGTCGTTCCTCCATCATTCGGCAACTGACGTGCGGGGTGTGTTGACTGGCATGTGAAGGTTCTGGCCCTGGGGGTGACGATGCGCACCCTCGCCGTGCGACGGCCGGGGTTCCGCAGGGCGCGGACGCCGGTGTCGCAGCGCGAGCATCCGCAGGGGGCTACTCCGTGCCGTCCGCCGGCAGGCGCTCCGGCAGCCCGAGCCTCGGGAACTGGTCGTCGTGGAAAGTGACGATCTCGGTGATCGCCCCGCCGGTGATGCGCAGGACGTCGATCGTCAATGGCAGGTACGCGTCCTCGCGCTTCCGCCAGAGGTAGAAGGCGACGGCGGGCTGCCGGTTCACGGAGGTGAGGACGCCGCGCAGACCCTTCAGGCCCTCGAAGCCGTCCTCGACCCAACTGTTCACCACCGTCTCGCGGCCGACGTACAGGCCCGGCGTGGGCGGCATCGAGCAGCGGACGTCGTCCCGCAGCAGTGCCGCGAGCCCGTCGACGTCAGTAGCCACGCTGGCGTCGGTGTAGCGGCGCACCAGCTCGCGCGTCCCGGCGTCCTCCTCGCCGCCGGTCCAGTCCTGCCGCTCGGCGGGCAGGTGCTCCCGCATGCCGGCGCGGGCCCGCTGCAGCGCGCTGTTCACGGAGTTGACCGAGTCCCCGAGGAGCTCCGCGACGTCCCTCGCCGGCCAGCCGAGCACGTCCCGCAGGATCAGCACGGCCCGCGGGCGTGGCGCGAGGTGCTGGACCGCGACCACGTACGCCAGCTCGATCGTCTCCCGCGCGACGGCGACGGTCTCCGGCTCGTCCGCGTCGCCCGCGGGCAGCTCGTCGAGCAGCCGGTCCGGGTAGGGCTGCAACCACAGCACCTCGCCGCCGGTCGCGGGCTCCGGGCGACGCTTGGCGAGCAGGTCCAGGCAGGCGTTGGTGGCAATCCGGTACAGCCAGGCCCGGAACGTCGACCGCCCCTCGAAGGTCTCCCGCCGCCGCCAAGCACGGAGGAACGTCTCCTGCACGGTGTCCTCGGCGTCCTCGAACGACCCGAGCATCCGGTAGCAGTGCACGTGCAGCTCCCGCCGGTGCCGCTCCGCCAGCCCCGAGAACGCCGGCTCGTCGACCTCACCCGGACCGCCCCCGCCCAGCTCCTCCAGCCGCGTGTCGGCACTCATCACGTCATCCTTCCGCCTCGTCGTGTCCCGTCGTAGGTGTGACGGGTGCGGGCGCGACAACTCATCACTGGCTAGAACACATCACCGGCGGCAGTCCGGGCCTTCATCGCTGATGGCTGCACAACAGCACTGGTAAGAACGATCTCCGTCGCCAGGCGAAACCGGCCCATTCCCTGGCTGGCCCGCCCGGCAGGTCGGAGCATGTCCCCCCAACCCCGGGGACATAGCCTCAACGACCCTTCGGACTGATCAGCGGTCCCCTCGTGTCACCACTTGTCGTAGTCGATCGTGTCCGGCGGGTGCCGGGCTACGTCTAGGCCGCGACGGTGAACAGCCCGGATAAGAAGCAACGTGATCGCGCTGGGAGTTATGAGAAAGACGACGAGCAGAAGACCGGTGACGAAGGTGTGCATCGATCCTCCTCGCCTGATCAATCGCTGATCACCGCGCCTGCAGCGGGGCGTCACAGCTCGACCCCGGACGAGTTCAGTCTGCGCCCGGCGACCCGACGGTTGCACTTCCACACCAAGTGAGGTTGCGCCAGCGGTGGGGGCCGGCTGAGGCGGGCTGAGGCGGGCTAGACGTGGTCCTGGCAAGCCCCGACATACCCCCACCGACCTTCCAAGCTGGCCATGCGGGTTCGGTTCCTGTCACCCGCTCCAGCGCGAGCCGCACGGTCAGGCGGGCTGCCACAGCTCGACCCGATTGCCCTCAGGATCGGTGACCCAGCCGAATCGACCGACACCCTCCATGTCCTGCGTCTCCTGGGCGACGTCCGCTCCCTTGGCCCGCAACTGCGCGAGCATCGCATCGAGGTCGCGGACCCGGAAGTTGAGCATGGTTTGCTGGGCGCCGGACCCGAAGTAGTCGGTCTCGGACTCGAACGTCGCGAACACCGTCGGCCCCTCTCCCTGACGCCACACTCCGACCTCATCGGCGTCCAGCCCCAGGCAATCGCGGTACCACGCGTTCAGGCCCGCCGGGTCGGCGCATCGCATGAAGATTCCACCGATTCCAAGCACACGTTCCATGCCGCTAGCTTGCCAGGACGGCGATCGGACGGGCCGGCAACACGTCAGGACGGCGCGACGCTCCAGGACGGAGCGGTCTCGTTCAACGGCGTGGCCGCCACCGGGTGTGGCCGGCTCCCGTCACGGTTCACCACGTAGAGATCGGCACCTGTCGTCGAGCCGGGACGCACGTGCGAGAAGACAATCCGGCTGCTGTCCGGCGACCAGGTCGGGTGGTCTGAATCGTTGGCGTCCATGTTGGACGTCAGCGTGGAGATCTCCGTGCCGTCAGGGCGGATCGTGTAGAGGTCCCTGATCATGCCCTCGTCGTCGGGCGGGGACTGGAACGCGATCAGCGTCCCGTCCGGGGACCACGCGGGCTCCCCCGCGTTGATGTCGTTCGGCGTCACCTGCCGCCTGCCCGTGCCATCAGGCTTGACCGTCTCGATCGCGAACTGATCCGGATTGCCGTGGATACCGTGCTCCCAGTGAGTGAAGACGACCTGCGTGCCGTCGGGTGACCAACCGGCGTAGTTGTCCTGCGATCCCGGTTGGCCGCCGGGGCGATCGAGCGACTCGTGCGTTAGCCGTCGGGCCTCGCTCGTGTCGGCGTTCATCAGCCACAGCTCGATGTTGGTGGGCTTCGTCGAACCCCTGGCGACGATGGTCCGAGTGAAGACCAATGTGTGACCGTCCGGTGACCATCCGGGCCCCTCGACGGCATCGCTGCAGAGAGCCGGGCAGCTCGAAGGCGCCAGACGCCTGAGCCCTGTGCCGTCCACGTTGACCACGAAGATCGTGTCCGGCTCCGGGGCGAGGTGCCGGGTGAACACGAGCCGCCTCCCGTCGGGCGACAACGCCGGGCTGATGTCGCCGGTCTGTGACCGAACGAGTTGTCGGACGTCCGAACCGTCCGCCCGCGCGAGGTAGATCTGCTCGTGCCCCGGGTCGGAGGTCCCGGCGTGGGCGAAGGCGATCTGGCCTTTCAGGGGTTCCGACGTCAGCCTCGCCGGTGTCCCTCCGTCAGCCCCCGACGTGGACGACGGCGACAAGTCTTCGGTCGAGGTTCCCGAACTGGTACAGGCGCCCAGGAGGACCGCCACCACCCAGACGGGCACGCGGTGGCCGCTTGCCCGGGCTCGGCGTTGCGGCTGCGCCTTGAGGAACCCCACGACGCCATCCTCCCAGCCTGAATTGCCCTCCACCGGATGCACCCGTTGAGAGCAGCGCCCGCGTCTCGGGTCGTAGCCGCGTCGTAGGGCCGTCGTAGCGCGCCGCGGCACGGTGGGGCCCACCGGCACTTTCCGGAAGAAGGGGGAAAGACATGAGGAGCCGCCGCACGGCCCTGGCCGGCTTCGCCCTGGGAGCCGCCCTTCTCGTACCCGTCGGCATGACCGAGGCGGCGCCGCCACCGGCTGCACCGGTGCCGCCCCGGCAGACGGCTGCCGTTGCACGTGCCGTGCCATCCGGCAGTAGCGTGCACGGGCCAGGCGCCTTGTCCCGGTTCGCTGCAGGCAGCGCCCGCCACGGATGCCCGTACGGCGACGCGTGCATGTACACCACCTCGGGCTGGAAAAACAGCACGCCCGAGCACGAGTACTACGTCTACGGCTGCTATGACCTGAGCAACGAGTTCGGGACGAGGGTCATCTACAACAACCAGTACGGCGGAGCCGTGATCAGCGGATACAGCCGTTACGGCTGCAGTGCCACGCAATGGTCGGTGGCGCAGAACGGCTGGCTGATCGTCGACATCACCCCGGTCAACTCCGTCAGGCTCTACCCGTAACGGGGCCGCCATCCACGCCGGTGCGGTGACGGTTGGACGAGTGTTCACCCGTTCGGCCTGGGGAGGGCCTCGCCGGCAGATCGAGTTCGAGCACCAGCTCCCCCTGATGCACCTCTCCGGTCGCCCGGAAACCTTGCCGCAGGTAGAAGCCGATCGGTGAGCCGGGGCCCTGGGCGACCGACGTGATCAGCACGCGGGCGTCGTCCCGCGTGCGCAGGTGGTCGATCACCAGGTGGACGGCCGCGCTCCCGTAGCCGCGGCCCTGGTGGCGCTGGTCGATCAGCAGCCGCCAGAGGAAGTACGGGCCGAGGTAGTCGGGGTTCACCACCGTGATGCCGTCACTGATCATGACGAAACCGACCGGCGTCTCGTCGGCGTAGACGGCGCGGTACCAGGGACGGGCGTCCGGCGTCTGGGCCGCCTCGACGAGCGACTCCGCGACACCATCGACGTAGTCCGCCTGCACGGCGGTGACGGCCAACGCCTCGACGGCCGCCCGGTTCGCCGCGGTGATCTCCCGGAGGCTCACCGTCGGTTCGCCCACGGTTTTCGCACCCACGGTGTTACACCGTGGGCCACAGATGGGCACGGTGTCACGCCGTGGGCATCGGGGATGCGTGCAACTCCACGCGGTTCGCCGCGAAACCGGTGCGGGGGTCAGGCGCGCGGCTGGTGGTCGGGTTGGGGGTCCCAGCGAAGGCGACCCGTGCCGAAGCCGGCCGCGTGAACGCCGTCATGGCCGGCCGGACGCCGGCAGTAGTAATGCGGCGAGTAGATGTCGCGGCAGGAGTCCTGGTACGTCGTGTACGCGAACTCGAGGTCGAGCTGGTCGTCGGTGCTCATCGGAGCGCTCCCGGAGAGAGCGTGGATTTCAGCTCAGTATGACAATTACGACGCGTCACGCGTGGGAATGCAGAGTTACCCACGACACACCCCCCAGCTGCGGGAGCGGGCTCAGCCCGGCTCCCGTCAGCTGCTCTGATGCGTGACGACTACTTGATCATCCCATGTGGGTCCAGCACGTACTTCCGCGCCACGCCCTTGTCGAACTCGGCGTACCCCTCGGGCGCCTGGTCCAGCGGGATGACGGTGGCATTGACGTTCTTCGCGATCTGCGTGCGGTCGTGCAGGATCGCCATCATGAGCTTGCGGTTGTAGCGCATGACGGGGCATTGCCCGGTCGTGAACGCCAGTGACTTCGCCCAGCCGAGGCCGAGCCGGATGGACAGCGACCCGACCTTGGCCGCGTCGTCCACGGCACCGGGGTCACCGGTGACGTAGAGGCCGGGGACGCCGACCGCGCCACCTGCGCGAGTGACCGCCATGACGGTGTTGAGCACCGTCGCCGGACGCTCGGTCTTCGCGTCGGCACCGTGCCCGCGCGCCTCGAAGCCCACCGCGTCGACGGCGCAGTCGACCTCCGGCGTTCCGAGGATCTGCTCGATCTGGTCCGGCGCCTCACCCTTGGACACATCGATCGTCTCGCAGCCGAAGCTGCGGGCCTGGTCGAGCCTTTCCTTCTGCAGGTCGGCGACGATCACGACCGAGGCACCCAGCAGGAAGGATGCGGTCGCCGCCGCAAGGCCGACCGGTCCGGCGCCGGCGATGTACACCGTGGAGCCGGTTCCGACACCGGCGGTGACCGCGCCGTGGTACCCGGTGGGGAAGATGTCCGACAGCATCGTCAGGTCGCGGATCTTCTCGAGGGCCTGGGCCTTGTCGGGGAACTTGAGCGCGTTCCAGTCGGCGTACGGCACCATCACGTACTCCGCCTGACCGCCTACCCAGCCCCCCATGTCGACGTAGCCGTACGCCGATCCCGGCCGGTCCGGGTTGACGTTCTCGCAGACGCCGGTCTTGCCCTCCTTGCAGTTGCGGCATCTCCCGCACGCAATGTTGAACGGGACCGATACGAGATCGCCGACCTTGATGAACTCGACGTCCCGACCCGCCTCGACGACCTCACCGGTGATCTCGTGACCGAGGGCCAGCCCCTCGGGTGCCGTCGTCCGGCCACGCACCATGTGCTGGTCGCTGCCGCAGATGTTGGTCGCGGCGACCTTGAGGATGACGCCGTGCGGGCACTGGCGCCCGACGTTCGCGGGGTTGACCCCCGGACCGTCCTTGAGCTCCAGCGTCGGGTAGTCGATCGTCTCGACCGCCACTGTGCCCTTGCCCCTGTAGATGACAGCCCTGTTACCTGGCATGAGTTGTGCTCCTCTTCATCAAGCTCGTCGGACGTGAGGCTTGTGTGTCCGTCGTGTCGTCTGCGTCACACCAGAGGCACCACCTCCTCATCGAGCTCGCGGCACGCATCGGGGCACCCATCGCGACAGGACGTCCCGATAGGTGTCCGCAGGCACAACGACATCAACGGCCGGAACCACGAGCCGGTCTCGGCCGGCATCCCACGGGCGGACCTAGGCCACCGCGCCCCAGCTGCCACCGAACCTCTGCGCGACGAGGGACGACGCTGGTGAGGGATTCTTCGACGCTAGACCCGGCCTCCGAACCCGTCAAACGCACGCAAACCGGCGTGGCTGCACGGGCTCGGGCACTCCGCCGGCGGGTAGGAAGCGCAACCCTGGGTGTGCGTAGGAGAGGCGCGACCGCTGAGGGCCTGATCGGAGCGTCTAGCGTGAGCGAGAAGGAGGGCCGACGTGACGGCAACACCCCGCGGACCGGTGATTTCACTGATGCTGGCGGTGCAGGACGCCCCGGAGGCGGCGGCCTGGTACAAGGATGCCCTGGGAGCGACCGAGCTGTGGAACCTCGGTTCCGTCATCGGTCTGGAGATCGACGGCGCGCCGCTCTTCCTCGGCGAGCCCGCGAACAATGGGTGGGAGACCCCCGCGGTGATCGGGACGAGGACCGTCCGCGTCGAGGTGTTCGTCGACGACCCGGACGGGTTCGTGGCCCGCGCCGTGGCGGCGGGCGCCGACGCCAGCCTCCATGAGATCCGCGACCACCGCATGCCCTGGGGCATCCACCGGCAGGGCGGGTTCGTCGATCCGTTCGGGCACCTGTGGTTCGTCGGCGACAGGTCACCGCTGAGCCCGCACGCGTAGCGGGCGGTTCCGGCGCGGCCGGACCGGGGCGTCCCGCGTCGGTGGCAGTCTGGGCGGCATGGCCCCTCACGCGATCGACCTGCAGGCGGTGCTCGCCTCCATCGACGAGCCGTGGTCTCCCCGCACGGTCGGCACGGTCAACGACTACGACGTCCGTGTGGTGCACATGGTCGGCGAGTTCACGCGGCACAGCCACCCGGAGACCGACGAGTTCTTCATGGCCCTCACCGGCAGCATCACGATCCGGATGGACGGCGGCGACGTCCACCTGGGACCCGGCCAGGTCTACGTCGTTCCGCGCGGTGTCCAGCACCAGCCGGTGTCGGAGGACGGGGCGACCGTCCTGCTGCTCGAACCGAGCGAGACCGTCAACACCGGGGACACCCCGAGTGCCCTGACCGCCCCGCGGCGCGTGGTCTGAGGTCAGGCAGCGGATCAGGCCGTGTAAGGCCGCAGCTTCGCGGCCACCGGGACGTTCGGGTCGTTGGCGTTCTCGCAGATCACGAAGTCCAGCGAGAACGGGCTGTTGGCGGGCGCCTTGACCCACTGCCCATTGATGATCGCGGTGGTGACGACGTTCGGCACCGGCCCGGTCCCCCAGGCGACGTGGCCGATGATCGTGTCGACCTCGAGCGTCGAGATCGCGTGCGTCAGCTCGGCCTTGTTCTTCGGGTTGCCCGAGGTCTTCAACGCGGCGGCCGCGACGTCGAACAGCGAGAGGCTCGTCCCCAGGCTCTGGTTCCAGAGCTTGCCCGAGGCACGGGTGTACCCGTCGCCGAGCTGCTTGGAACTGACGCCGGTCAACGGCGACCCGTACGGCCAGGTCGGTGCCCAGTAGATCGTGCTGGCCAGCCCGACCCCGAGCGGGCCCAGGGCCTCGACCTGGGAGAGGAACTTCGCGGTCTTGGCGATCTGCGCGATCTTCGGCCTGAACCCCTGCTGCGCGGACTGCTGCCAGAACGTGGCGAAGTCCGGCGGGATGGGGAAGGTGCTGAAGATCTCGCACTCTTCCTGCTTGAACGTCGCGATCTGCGCGGAGAAGTCGTTCGTGCCGTCGGTGTAGGCGCCGGGGTCGACCACGGTGTAGCCGGCCTTGGTCAGGATCGGCCCGAGGTTCGGCCGGATGACGTTGCCGTCGGCGTCGTTCGGCCACATCACGGCGACCCGCTGGTTGGTGTCGACCTGCGGCCACATCCGGAGGAACGACTGCGCGAACTGCTCCACGCCGAAGCTGTAGTGGTAGGTGAACTTGAACGGGGACGGCGCGCCGGGCTTGGCGCCACGCCCGTAGTAGAAGGCCTCCCAGGGCGTGTTCGTGGAGATGCACGGCACGCCGGCGGCCTCGCAGGCGTCCGCAACGGGATTGACGGTCTCGGGCGTGGACGTCGTGACCATCAGGTCGACCATGTCGCTGTAGATCAGGTCGTTGGCCACCTGAGCGCCGCGCACCGGGCTCGACTGGCTGTTGACGTCCACAATCTCGACGGCGTAGGTCTTCGCGCCGATGGTCAGGCCCGGCGCCAGCGCCTTGCGGACGAGGCCGAGCACGTACCCATCGGCCTCGGCGAACGCCGCGACGGCCCCCGTCCGGGGACTGACGAAACCAATCTTGATGGTCGAAGCGCCGCTGCCGCCGCCGCTGCCGGCGCCTGCGCTGGAGCTACCGGCACAGGCGGACAGCGTCCCGGAGAACGCCAGCCCGCCCAGGCCGGCACCTACACCCTTGAGAAACCCGCGCCGTGACGTCTTCGGCGAGCCGGGAACGGCCTCTGCCGGTTCGTCCACGAGAACCTCCGTGGTTCAGGGATGGTTCAGGGACCTGGCCTTGGAAGCATTCCGAGCCAGGTCCCACCGGTCAATACGTGCACACAGCAGACGTCCAGGCCGGTCGGCGCCGAGGCCGACCGGCCGTGACGACGTGCATTCAGCCCGTGAACAGCGTCGCCGCCTTCTGCAGGGTTTCCCACAGGCCGTAGGCCAGCGGGACACCGACCACGGTCCAGCTGATGACCAGTCGCGCGCGCATCGACATCGTGATCACCGCCCCGCCGGCTCGGCCGCAGCCGTCGTCCCCGGTGGCACTGCCCCGGTCTGCTCGTGGAAGCGCCGGTCTACCGGGCGGATCAGCAGGTTGGCCACGAAGCCGACCGCGAGCAGGACGACCATGATCAGCAGCGCCGGCCGGTACGCACTCGCGGTCAGTGTTCCCGGCTTGCCCTGCGTGTCGAGGATGCCGTTGACGATCAGCGGCCCCGCCACACCGGCCGCCGACCAGGCGGTCAGCAGCCGCCCGTGGATCGCGCCCACCTGGAACGTGCCGAACAGGTCACGCAGGTAGGCGGGCACGGTCGCGAACCCGCCGCCGTAGAACGACAGGATCAGGACGCTGAGCAGCACGAACAGACCGATCGAGTTGTGCCCGAGGGTGGCGAGGATCGCGTACAGGACGATCCCGCCGCCGAGGTAGAGCATGTAGATCCTCTTCCGTCCGACGATGTCCGAGGTGGACGACCAGACGAACCGCCCCGCCATGTTCGCCAGCGAGAGCAGGCCGACGAACCCGGCAGCCGCCCCGGCGGCGACCGTGGAGACGCCGCCGGCGCCGCGGAAGAAGTCCTGGCTCATCGGTGCGGCCTGCTCGAGGATGCCGATCCCTGCGGTGACGTTGCAGAACAGCACCACCCAGAGCAGGTAGAACTGCGGCGTCCGGATCGCGTTGACGGCCGACACGTCGGCGGTCGTGACCAGCGGCTTGGCGGCCACCGCCGCGGGGTCGAAGCCCTTCGGACGCCAGTCGGGGGGCGGGACCCGGACGGTGGCGGCACCGAAGCTCATCATCAGCCCGTACAGCACGGCGAAGGTGACGAACAGCTCGGCCACAGCCTGGCCGCTGGCGACGGACCCGGCCTTGGTTGGGTCGAAGTTGGGGTCGTACAGGGCCAGCAGCTGGTTGGACAGCGGACTGGCGATCAGCGCACCGCCACCGAAGCCCATGATCGCCAGTCCGGTGGCCAGCCCCGGACGGTCGGGGAACCACTTGATCAGCGTGGACACCGGGGAGATGTAGCCGATGCCGAGGCCGATGCCGCCGACCACGCCGTAGCCGAGATACAGCACCCAGAGCTGATCGGTGGCGATCCCGAGCGCGCCGATCAGGAACCCGCTTGACCAGCAGATGGCCGACACGGTCATGGCCTTGCGCGGACCATTCCGGTCCACCCAGGTGCCGCAGACGGCCGCGGACAGCCCGAGCATGACGATGGCGACCGAGAAGATGCCGCCGATCGCCGTCAGGCTTGTGTCGAAGTTCGCGACCAGGGAGTTCTTGTAGACGCTGGTCGCGTAGGCCTGCCCGATGCACAGGTGGATGGCAAGGGCCGCCGGAGGGATGAGCCACCGGCTGAAACCTGGGCCGGCGACGGTTCGTTCTCGGTCGAGGAATGTCACCATTGTCCACTACCTCCCGGTTATGGATAGCGGATGGCGTCCGCGACCGCAATCCTTTGCAGGCTGGTTATCCTGTCAACCGGAGATGCTGCTGGAAGTAGCGTCGATCGACCGTCCGGACCACGTCGCCGCCGGTGTTTCCGCTGGTCAGGGGCCGGAACGACATCTCGTAGTCACGGAAACCGGGCCTGCCGGACCCGGTCCACTCCTCGTATGCCCTCGTCAGCGCCGGGAGCATCGCCGGACCTGCGCTTCCCCACCACCGGAGAAGGCCGCCGCCGACGGCGGCCCAGCCGTCCGGGCCGGCGCTCAGGCCCGGCCCCCAGGGGGAGTGGGCAGCCCTCCGGTCGGCGAGCCAGAGGAAGAACAGGAAGTCCAGCTCGGCGGCGGTGCAGCTCCACCCCGGTACGGCTTCGCCGGGCGGCATCCCGTCCCAGGCCGGGCGCTCCTCCACGCGGGCATCGTCGGGAAAGACGAAGGAGGGCGCCGGCGGGTCGAGCGCACCCATCGCCCCACGGATGGACATGAACCCTGTCCAGTCGACGGCGCGACCCACGAGCGCGCCCCGGTCGTCCCTGGTCACGCGCACGAGGGGGTGGGAGCCCGCGTGCTCCAGCGGGACCAGCATGCCGCCGCCGTCCGCCAGTTGTTCCGTCCAGTGCGGTGACAGGTCCGGGCATCCGACCGTGGCCACGATGCGGTCGAACGGTGCCCGCTCCGGCGCGCCCGCGAAGCCGTCGAGGCAGCGCAGGTCGATGCCGGGATATCCGGCGGCGGCCAGCAGCCGGCGGGTCTGAGCGACCACGTCCTCGGCGATGTCGACGCTCACGACACGGCGCTGGTCCGCCAGGACCTCGGCCAGCAGCGCGGCGTTGTACCCCGTGCCGGCGCCCACCTCGAGGACGGTCATCCCCGGTTGGAGCTCGAGAAGCTCGAGCATCCGGGCGACCAGGCTGGGCTGGGAGCTGGAGCTGGTCGGACGACCGTCGGTGAACCGGGTGACCAGGACGCCGTCGGAGTAGATGAGGGCGAGGTTCTCCTCGCTCGGATCCGAGGGATCCATCCGGACGGGTTCGGTCAGCTGCCTCGACGCGTCGGCGTAGCTGGCCTCCTCGATCAGCCGGTGCCGCTGCACCGTGCGGAACGCCGCCTCCACGGCCGGGGAGCGGATCGCGCCGACCCGCAGGAGCGCATCGACGTAGCGGTCGATGAACGGCCGCGGGTCTGCCGTCGCCACCGGCTCAGTATCCGGACGGCGGGCGGGCACCGCGCGCTAGGCGGTGAGCTCGCGCTCCAGCGGCGTCCGGAACCGCGGGACCACCCGGACGTCGCCGATCCAGGTGCCCAGGCGCGCCGCGGACTCCGCCACCGCCGCCGAGGTGTCGCTGCCGACGTCCTCGAGCAACCGGAACACGATCTCGCCGTCCGGCCGCTGGGCCCAGCCGCCGATGACGCGCCCGTCACTCCAGACGGTGGGGCCGGCGTTGCCGGATCGGTCGAAGAGCGCAGCGGAATGAGGGCCGAGGTACCAGGCGCGCTGGGTCCAGCCCATCGACGCCGGGTCGAGGGCAGGCAGCAGCGCGACCCAGGGCTCGGGCGACGCAACGGGTTCCAGGTCGTCACGGAGCAGCAGGCCGGTCTCGCCCCCGAGGTCGACCTCGACCGGGTTCAGCGGGCTCAGCGCCTGCCTGACCTGACCGAGCGTCCAGCCGGTCCACCAGCGCAGGTCCGCGAGCGTCGCCGGACCGTAGGAGGTCAGCCACTGCCGCAGCAGTTCGGTCCGCGCGGTCGCGAGCGGTATCTCGGGCATCCCGCCCGGCAGCCACGTCTCGGCCGGCGACCACCGCCACTGGCTGCTGATCCATGATCCGACCGGGCGGCCGCGGGCGATCCGGCCCTCCGCGGCCAGCAGGAACAGCACCCACGTCGTGATGTTCTGCCGCGCGGCGTACGACTTGCCCTCCGACATCAGCACCTGGGTGCGCAGCCGCGGCTCGTCGGCGGACAGCTGCGCACCGGTGGCCTCGCCGCGGGCGGCAAGTGCCTGCGCGGCGGCGTCCGCGACGTCCTTCAGCCAGGCCTCGTCGCCCACGCCGGCAGCCGTCAGAAGCTGGGTGTACCGGCGGCGCTGGGCCACGGCGATCGCGGCGGTGCACGCAGACTGGATCACCGGTGCGAGCTCGACCGGGACGACGAACATCGTCCGGCGCATGCCGAGCATCCTGATCAGCGCCCGGTCGTCGTACAGCGCCCGCTCGATCGCGGGGACGTCGACCGCGCCCGTCCGTGCCTGCACCGACAGGAACACCGACGCCGGGTCGGTGGCGTGCAGCGCGACCACGCCCGCCGCGGCCTCCACCGCCGTCGACGCAGCCGTGCCGGGTGCCAGCCGATGCCGCACGCCCAGCCGCGCCCGCCGCTCGGTGACGTCGACGTTCCGCATCCTGCCTTCCTATCACCGGCCACCGACCGGCCTAGGGTGAAAACCATGGGCAGACCGGTGATCATGGTGGTGGACGACGCCGCGACCGTCGCCGCCATGGCCGAACAGCTGCGGGCACGCTTCGGCGGCGACTACGAGGTCACCACCGGGGTCGAGCCCGAGGCGGCACTCACCACCCTGGAAGGCCTGCGCGCCTCGGGCGAACGCGTGGCGCTGTTGATCGTCGGCATGTGGCTGCCCGGAACCACCGGGGTGGACGTGCTCTCCCGGGCCCACACGCTGCACCCCGATGCCAGGCGCCTGCTGCTGATCACGTACGGCGACAGCACCGCGTCCGAGCCCCTGCTGACGGCGATGACACTCGGTCAGATCGACGACTTCCTCGCCAAGCCCTGGGGCCCGCCCGAGGAACACCTCTACCCCGGGATCAGCGGAGTGATCAGCAGCTGGTGGCGAGCCACAACACCGTCGCGCCTCGAGCTGGTCCGCGTGGTCGGCCCGCGCTGGTCCCAGCGCTCGCACGAGCTGCGGGACCTGCTGACCCGCAACGACATCCCGAGCGGGTTCTACGACTCCAACTCCGACCAGGGCCGGCGACTGCTCGCCGAGTACGGAGGGGAGGCGACGGGACGTCCCGCGCTGCTGCTGTTCGACGGCCGGGTGCTGGCGGACCCGTCGACCGAGGAGGTCGCCGAGGCGCTGGGGGTGTGCACCCGGCCGGACAGCGGTCGGTACGACCTCACGATCGTGGGCGCGGGACCGGCGGGACTCGCGGCCGCCGTGTACGCGGCGTCCGAGGGACTCCGCACGCTGGTCCTGGAGCGGGAGGCCGCCGGCGGGCAGGCCGGCACGACGTCGATGATCCGCAACTACCTGGGGTTCCCCCGCGGCGTCAGCGGTGCCGATCTCGCCGGGCGCGCGCGGGAGCAGGCCCTTCTGTTCGGCGCCGAGTTCGTCTACACGCAGAGCGCACGCGGGCTTCGGGCCGACGGATCGGACCTGCTGCTGACCCTCGGCGACGGCACCGAGACCACCAGCCGCGCCCTGATCGTCACGACCGGCGTCACCTACCGCCGCCTCGACGCCCCCGGCATCGAGCCCCTGGTGGGCGCGGGCGTCTTCTACGGCGCGGCGGTCACCGAGGCCTCGGCGATGACCGGTAGGGACGTCTACGTCGTCGGTGGCGCGAACTCCGCCGGCCAGGCGGCCGTGCACCTGGCCAGGTACGCCGCGAGCGTCACACTGCTGGTCCGTGCGCAGACGCCGGCGGCCGGCATGTCCGACTACCTGATCAAGGAGATCGACCGGGCCGGCAACATCACGGTCCGGCCCCGCACCCAGGTGGTCTCGGCCCACGGCGCCGGACGGCTCGAGGAACTCTCCCTGCGCGACCGCGAGCGTGACCGGACCGAGCGCGTCCCGGCCGAGGCGCTGTTCATCATGATCGGGGCCGAGCCCCGAACCGACTGGCTGGCCGGGGTGGTCGATCGTGACCAGCACGGGTTCCTGCTGACCGGAGCGGACCTGGCGACGACCGCGGCTGGCACCGGGTTGTCGCTACCTCGTCCGCCGCTGCCGATGGAGACCAGCCTCCCGGGGGTGTTCGCCGCGGGCGACGTCCGGCACGGGTCGGTGAAGCGCGTGGCCTCCGCCGTGGGTGAGGGCGCCGTCAGCGTCCAGTTCGTCCACCAGTACCTGGCGGCGGAGGCCTAGCGGAACCGCTGCGGTGCTCGTCGTCTAGCTCGCCTCGGGCTCCGCCGCGTCGGGCAGCACGGCCGTCCGTGCCCAGTAGTCGAACACGCCATCCACCCCGCGGGCCTTGGTCACGTAGGAGTTCGCGCCCATCGAGTACGCGGCGCGGACATCCTCGGGGCGGTCCGACGAGGTCAGCACCACCACCGGGATGTGCAGCAGCCCCCGGTCTCCCTTGACGATCTTCAGGACGTCCAGCCCGTTCCTGCGCGGCAGCGACAGGTCGAGCAGGACGAAGTCGGGCAGCACGCGCCCCTCGAAGTCGCCGCGACCGTAGAGGTAGTCCACCGCCTCCACGCCGTCCCGGACGCCGACGACCTCAACGTTCACATCGGCCATCCGCCGCAGGGCACGGGTGGTGAGGAACATGTGATCCTCGTTGTCCTCGGCGACAAGGATTCGCAGGTCACGCATCCTGGAACACCATTCTCCTCGGGGCCTCGGCCATCTCCGGGAGAACCATGCGGACATGGGTACCGGTCTCCGAGTCGACGATCTCGATCGAGCCGGAGAGGTCTTCCACGATCCTGCGACACATGGTCAGACCCACGCCCGTGCCCATGGCCGAGCTGCTGAAGCCCTCCAGGCGTTCGAAGATCCCGAAGACCTTCTCGCGGTACGGTGCCGGCACGCCGACCCCGTCGTCGGCGACGAGTACCTCGGCGAACCCGTTCCCGCGGGAACGCGACCCGATCCAGATCGTGAGCCGCTCCCGCCCTCCGTGCCGGGCCGCGTTCTCGATCAGGTTGGTGAACAGCTGCCGCGCGCGCACCGCGTTGATCCGGAGCACGGTCTCGGCGTCGCACTGCACGGTGACGCCCCGGTAGCGGGTCTCGATGTCCCGGCCGATTTCCAGGACCAGCCGGCGCATGTCGACGTCGGTCGGCTCGGAGTCCGCGCGACCGACCCGCGAGAGCTCGAGCAGATCGTTGATCAGGCGTTCCATGTAGGTGGTGCTGGCGTGGATCCGTTCGAGGAACCCGCGCCCGTCCTCGCTGAGCCGGTCGGTCTCCTCCAGCGTGAGCAGCTCCAGGAAACCGGTGATCGTGTGCAGCGGGTTCCTCAGGTCGTGCGAGATGCCGTAGACCAGCTGCTGCAGCTCGATCGTGACCCGCTGCGCCTCCCGGCGTGCGGCCTCGCTGGCCTCGAACGCGGCCAGCCGTTCCAGGGCCATGTCCAGGCGCCCACCCAGCGATCGGAGCAGCGCCTCCTCGTCGGTGCCGAACAGTGGCGTGTACGGCGTGCGCTCGACCACCAGCCGGCACTGCTGCCCGACGACGACCGTCGTGGTGGGGCCATCGTCGTCGGCTGCCTCGACGGCCGGCACCTCGCCGGTCCGGGCGAGGATCGCGCCGTCCGCGCCGAAGATCGTCGCGGCCCGCCCGCCCAGCAGCGCCGCGGCAGGTCCCACGATGAGCCGCGCGGCCTCGGCACGTGTGGTCGCCAGCATCAGCCCCTCGTCGGACTGGCGCAGCCTGGCCTCCTCCTCCGCGCGCCAGAGACGGCGCAGCGGCGTGGGCGGGGTGAAGCCCACCAGGAAGCTGACCGCGCTGAGCCAGCCCAGGACGCTGCTGATCAGGATCCCCGCGGTGGTGGGCCGCCCGGAGTTGTCCTGCGTCATCGTCGAGCCCAGCACGGCTCCGTTCATCAGCACGGCGGCTCCCGCCATCAGGCGCATCCGGCGGCGGGCCACCCCCGGGTGACCCCGGCCCGCTCGCCACATGGAGACGGCGACGCCGAGCAGCAGCAGAAACCACCACGCGAGGAACGAGATCACGAACGCCACGAACCAGGCGGGCTGCGGTTGGCCCGGATCGGGATAGGTCGGCAGCAGGACGGCCCAGACCGCCAGCGTCGCCGTCCCGACATCGGCTACCCGGCCGGAGATCGTGACCCGGCCGTGGAACGAGCGCGCGAAACGATGCAACAGGTACGGGAAGGCAAGCAGGGCGAGGACGATGGCGTCGACGGCCAGGCGGAGCGGGTCCCAGAGCGCGAGCCCGGCGAGGGACAGGTCCTCGTCCGGCAGGGCCCAACCCAGGATCGCGAGCAGGGCGAGGAGACCGAAGGTCGCGATCAGCCAGACCACGACACGTTCGCGCTGCCGCTCCCAGAACCGGACCGTAGCGACAAGGAGGGCGAAGTAGATCAGCGCGCTGACCGTCTGCGTCGCGCGTTGGACGTCCACCGGCCCTCCTCTGTTGCCGCTGGATCCCGCTCCTGGTCGCCGTCAAGGTAGCACGAATCCGTAACTAAGCGAACACAGTGCGTAACGGAAACCCGCGAAGGGCGCACGCAGGTCGGGTGCCGGTCCGGGGGTGAAACGGACGCGTTGATATACCCTGGTTGGGTATATCGCCAGAACGGAGGAGGAGCCTGTGGCGGGGTACATCGAGAACAAGGACGCGGTGCTGGCACGCCTGCGCCGGATCGAGGGTCAGGTGCGCGGGTTGCAGCGGATGGTCGATGAGGAGGCCTACTGCATCGACGTGCTCACCCAGGTCTCGGCGGCCACACGCGCGCTGGAATCGGTCGCGTTGACTCTGCTGGAGGACCATCTCGGCCACTGCGTGGCGAACGCGATCGCCCAGGGCGGTGAGGAGGCCGACGCCAAGGTGAAGGAGGCCTCGCAGGCCATCGCCCGAATGGTCCGTTCCTGATCCGTCGCCGAGGAATCCGTCGCCGAGGAATCCGTCGCTAGGAGGTCTTCATGCCCACGACGACGACCTTTGCGGTCTCCGGCATGACCTGCGATCACTGCGTGGCCGCGGTCACGCAGGAGGTCGGCGGTCTCGACGGGGTGGACCGGGTCGACGTCGCGCTCGTCCCCGACGGCGACTCGCTGGTCACCGTGACCAGCGACCGCGCGCTGCTCTCCGAGGAGATCCGTGCGGCCGTCGAGGAGGCCGGCTACGAACTGAGCGTGGGCGGCTGATGACCGCGCAGCCCGGCGGCACCGCCCAGCGCAGCGTCGATCTGCAGATCGGCGGGATGACCTGCGCCTCGTGCGCCGCCAGGGTGGAGAAGAAGCTCAACCGGATGCCGGGCGTGCAGGCCAGCGTCAACTACGCCACCGAGAAGGCCCACCTGGTGCTGCCCGAGGGCACGACCGTGGCCGACGCGATCGCGACCGTCGAGGCCACCGGCTACACCGCGGCGGCACCGAGCCCGCAGCCGGCGAGGGAGGATCCGCCGGAGTCCCGGGACGAGCACGACCTTCAGGTGGCCGCCCTGCGGCGCCGGCTGCTCGCCTGCGTCGCCCTGTCCCTACCCGTGCTGGCCATCGCGATGGTCCCGGCGTGGCAGTTCGACGGCTGGCAGTGGGTGTCGCTGGCCCTGGCGACGCCGGTGGTGACCTGGGGTGCCTGGCCCTTCCACCGGGCCGCCTGGACCAACCTGCGGCACGGCACCACGACGATGGACACCTTGATCAGCATGGGGGTGCTCGCGGCGTACGGCTGGTCGTTGTACGCCTTGCTCCTCGGCGACGCCGGGATGCCCGGGACTCGGATGTCGTTCACGCTGCTCCCTCGCGCGCAGGGTGGCGACGACGTCTACCTCGAGGTCGCGGCCGTGCTGACCGTGCTCATCCTCGCCGGTCGCTACTTCGAGGCGCGGGCCCGGCGGCGCTCCGGCGCCGCCCTGCGGGCGCTGATCGGCCTGGGCGCCAAGGACGTCGTCGTGCTGCGCGGCGGTGAGGAGCGCAGGGTGGGGGTCGGCGAGCTCGCGGTCGGCGACCGGTTCCTGGTCCGCCCCGGGGAGAAGGTCGCCACGGACGGCGAGGTGGTCGAGGGCCGGTCCGCGGTCGACGCGAGCATGCTCACCGGGGAGCCCGTGCCGGTGGAGGTCGGGCCCGGGGACCAGGTGACCGGGGCGACCCTCAACACCTCTGGCCGGCTGGTGGTCCGTGCCACCAGGGTCGGTGCCGACACCCAGCTCGCGCAGATGGCGCGGCTGGTGGAGGAGGCGCAGTCCGGCAAGGCGCCGGTGCAGCGGCTGGCCGACCGGGTCTCCGCGGTCTTCGTCCCGGTAGTCATCGTGATCGCGATCGGGACGCTGCTCGGCTGGCTCGCGGCGGGGGCCCAACCCGAGGCGGCATTCACCGCCGCGGTCTCCGTCCTGATCATCGCCTGCCCCTGCGCACTCGGGCTGGCCACGCCGACCGCCCTGCTCGTCGGGACCGGCCGGGGGGCCCAGCTCGGCATCCTGATCAGAGGCCCGGAGGTGCTGGAGTCCACCCGCCGGGTGGACACGATCGTCCTGGACAAGACCGGCACGGTGACCGCCGGCCGGATGGGCCTGGTCGACGTCGTCCCGGCCGTCGGGGTCCAGCCCGACCTGCTGCTCCGCCTCGCCGGGGCGGTCGAGCACGCCTCCGAGCATCCGGTCGGCTCGGCGATCGCCGAGGTGGCCCGGGCCCGGCTCGGCGGGCTGCCCGCGGTCGAGTCGTTCACCGCCAGCCGCGGGCTCGGGGTCCAGGGAATCGTCGAGGGCCACGCCGTCGTCGCCGGGCGGCCCTCATGGCTGGCGGAGACGTGGTCGCTGCCGCTCGACGGCCTCGGGAGCGCCCGGGCGGAGGCCGAGGGCGCCGGCCGGACCGTGGTCGCGGTCGGTTGCGACGGCCGCGTGGCCGGCCTGCTCGCCCTCGCCGACACGCTCAAGCCGACCAGCGCGCTGGCGGTCACCGAGTTGTCGGCGCTCGGCCTGCACCCGGTGCTGCTCACCGGCGACAACCGGGCCGCCGCTGGGGCGGTCGCCGCTCAGGCGGGGATCGACGACGTGGTCGCCGAGGTCCTGCCGGCCGGCAAGGTGGAGGTCGTCCGGGGGTTGCAGGAGCAGGGCCGGGTGGTCGCGATGGTCGGTGACGGCGTGAACGACGCGGCGGCGCTGGCGCAGGCGGACCTCGGGATCGCGATGGGGACGGGGACCGACGTCGCGATCGAGGCGAGCGACATCACGCTGGTACGCGGCGACCTGCGCGCCGCCGTGGACGCGATCAGGCTGTCCCGGCGAACCCTCGCGATCATCAAGGGCAACCTGTTCTGGGCCTTCGCCTACAACGTCGCCGCCATCCCGCTGGCGGTGGCCGGGCTGCTCAACCCGATCATCGCGGGCGCGGCGATGGCGTTCTCGTCGGTGTTCGTGGTCGGCAACAGTCTGCGGCTGCGCAGGTTCACGGCTGTCTCGACGACCTGACCATTGGCCCCGGGCGGTCGGGCAGTGATACGGTTCGGGGCGGTTGCAGATGCAGTTCCCGTACGTTCACGAGCGCTCGCGGAGTCGTCTCCAGCGGGCGTTCGCCGTTGTCTTGGCCTCAAGCGCTCGAGCCGGAGCACCGAGCCAGGTGATCCGGCCCACCTTGAGGTGGGATGGGCGAACACCTCGGCAGCCCGGGACCGGTCACGTGGCCGGACCCGACAACGCTCCCCCACTCAAGGAGAAGGAATGACCACCCAGGGCACGGTGAAGTGGTTCAACGGTGAGAAGGGCTTCGGCTTCATCACCCCCGACGGCGACGCCGCCGACGTTTTCGTCCACTTCTCGGCCATCCAGGCGGACGGATACCGTTCGCTGGAGGAGAACCAGCGGGTCGAGTTCGAGGTCACCCAGGGGCAGAAGGGTCCCCAGGCGGCCAACGTCCGCCCGATCTGAGATGGCGCCGGCCTGACCGGCGTCCATCGCACGGCAACGGGTGGGTTCCGCCGATCCGGCGGAACCCACCCGTTCTCATTCCCACCCCTCGAGGCCGAGCGGTCGCATGCCGTGAAGCGACCTCCTCCCCGCGCCGGACGAAGATACGCTCGAACTCCATCCGCGCCACGCCGGCCGCGCGTCGAGGAGGACCGATGATCTATCGAAGCCCGCTACCCGACGTGGAGATCCCGGACCTCCCGCTGACGGAGTACGTCCTGGGCCGCGCCCCGTCGATGGGTGACAAACCGGCGCTGATCGAGGCGACGACGGGCCGGGTGCTCACCTACGCCGGCCTCGACGCGGCGGTGCGCTCGCTGGCCGGCGGCCTGGTGGCCGAAGGCTTCGGCAAGGGTGACGTGCTGGCGCTGATGGCACCGAACATGCCGGAGTACGCGGTGGTGTTCCACGGCGTCGCGATGGCCGGCGGGATCGTGACGACGATCAACCCGACCTACACCCCCCACGAGGTCCAGCAGCAGCTGCGCGACGCGGGCGCGCGGTGGCTGGTGACGATCCCGGCGTTCCTGCGCACCGCGTCGAGCGCGGCCGAGGGCACCGACGTCGATCGGATCTACCTGATCGGCGACGCCGAGGGCGATCTGCCCGAGACCGGAGCGCTGCCGCTGTCCGACCTGATGGGCGAGCCACTGGCGGAGCAGGTGCCCGTGGCACCCGACGACGTCGTCGTGCTGCCGTACTCCTCGGGCACCACCGGCATGTCCAAGGGCGTGATGCTCACCCACCGCAACCTGGTGGCGAACATCGCGCAGACCCTCACCCCCGCGGACCTGCGCGAGGACGAGAACCTCGTGGCCGTGCTCCCGTTCTTCCACATCTACGGGATGCAGGTGCTGATGAACATGGGGTTGCGCGGCGGCGCCACGGTCGTCACGCTCCCCCGCTTCGACCTCGAACAGTTCCTCCGGACCCACCAGGACTACAAGATCACCCGGTCGTTCGTGGCGCCACCGATCGTCGTCGCGCTCGCCAAGCACCCGATGGTCGATCAGTTCGATCTGACGGCGCTGGAGCAGATCTTCTCCGGGGCCGCGCCGCTGAAGGCCGATCTGGCGCGCGAGTGCGCGGACCGGCTGGACTGCGAGGTGGTCCAGGGCTACGGGATGACCGAGCTGTCACCGGTGTCGCATGTCACCCCACGCGGGTGGTTCAAGCCCGGTTCGGTCGGCGTCACGGCGCCGAACACCGAGCTGCGGATCGTCGATCCGGCAACCGGCGAGGACCTCGGGATCGACGTCGACGGCGAGATCTGCGTGCGCGGGCCGCAGGTGATGAAGGGGTACCTGAACAACCCGGAGGCCACCGCGTCGACCCTGGATGCCGACGGCTGGCTGTACACCGGCGACCTGGGGCACGTCGACGCCGAGGGCCACGTCTACGTCGTCGACCGGCTCAAGGAGCTGATCAAGTACAAGGGGTTCCAGGTCCCGCCCGCGGAGCTGGAGGCGCTGCTGCTCACCCACCCGGCGGTGGTCGACGCGGCGGTCGTGGGCCTGCCGGACGACGAGGCGGGTGAGATCCCGGCCGGTTTCGTCGTCCTCCGGCAGGGGACGAGCGCTCCCGTGGAGGAGGTCACGCAGGGGATCCAGGAGTTCGTCGCCTCGCACGTGGCCCCCTACAAGCAGCTCCGGCGCCTCACCGTCGTCGAGGCGATCCCCAAGTCGGCATCGGGGAAGATCCTCCGTCGAGTGCTGCGGGAGCAGGCCACCTAGAGCGCCCGGCGACCTCGCCGGCGGTCAGGCCCGCGCGCCGTCGGCGGTGCTGGAGTCCGCGGGTACCGGGGCAGCGGCGTCCCGCTCGATGTTCTGCAGCCGGACGTGCCCGACGGCGACCAGCCGGCCCCCCTCGTCGGTCACCTCCACGTCCCACAGCTGCTGGTACTGCCCCCGGTCCACCGGTACGGCGGTCGCGGTGAGCACGCCGTCACGGACGGCGCGCAGGAAGTTGGTCTGGTTGCTGACCCCGACGACCTGCCCCCGACGGCCCATCCAGAGGGCGGCGCCGAGGCTCGCCGCGGTCTCCACCACCGAGCAGTGGACCCCGCCGTGCAGGATGCCGTAGGTCTGCCACTGCTCCGGCCGGACCGTCCAGCGCAGCACGACCCGGTCGCCCGAGGCCTCCTCGATCTGCAGGCCGATGAAGGTGGCGAAGGCCCCAAGGTCGATCGCCTCGGTCATCCGTGGGCCACCTCCACGTCCCTGTACGCCGTCAGCGCGCGTGCCGCGCGATGTGCTCCCCGCGCCGGAGTCTGCTGGGGTCGGAGCCGGAGGGTAGCGCCAGGGGCCTCATGTTCTGCACGGGGACGCTCCGGTGGCTGGGAACGCCGGGCGGGATGTCCGGCGGCACGGCGCGGGGAACGCTCGGTGGAACGCTGTTCGGGACGTTGTTCGGACCGGCCCGATGCGCCGGGTGCCGCTCCTCCAGCGCGTGACCGGGGGCGCCCTCGGGCGACCACGCCCCGTTGGCCATCATCGCCGCGGCCGAGGCGGCAGGGGGAGGTGGGGCCGCCACGGCCACCTGGCCGGAGTCCTCGTCCAGCAGCGCCTCCAGCTGCACGATCAGCCCGCGCAGGGCCTTGCGCAGGCGGGCCGCGTCGTCGACCACGACACCCCGGTCGCCCTGCACCGACGGCTTGGGGTGCCGGCGCAGGTACTCCTGCTCCAGCTCCAGCATCCGCAGGGTGTGCCGCTGGAACTGCTCGTCGGTGGCGTGCTGGAACGCCCAGTTGCGGGTCGCATGCGCGTAGGCCCCCTGCCTCTCCAGCTCCTCGTCGCTCAACTGCGCGGCCGGCACGCCGTAGTACTCCATCTCAGCCTCCCGAGTAGGCAATGCCGTGGTAGACCGCGGCGGCGTTCAGCCCGAGGACCAGCGGCACGACGTCGTCCGGCAGTCCCAGCCCGACAACGGCTCGCGCGTTGGCCGCCGTTCCCGGTACGCCGGGCCAGTCGGTCCCGAAGATCCATCGTGAGGCGAGACGCCCGAGGTCGTACTTGGCGTAGTAGGTCGGCAGCCGCTTCGGCGGCAGGCCTGACAGCTCCAGCCAGACCGTGTCGTGCGACAGCGCGAGGAAGGCGGCGGCGTCGTACCACCAGCCCCGACCCCCGTGCGCCAGCACGATCTGCAACTGCGGGAAGTTCCGGAGCACCGGCTGCAGCCGCACCGGGTCCGCGAACTCGTTCATCGAGCCCGGGAAGCTCGACGTGCCGCAGTGCACGATCAGCGGCACCCCCCGCTCGACCAGGAGCGCGTACGCGGGGAACAGCTCAGGGTCGTCGACGCCGAACCCGCCGTGCACGGGGTGCAGCTTGAGCGCGGCCGCGCCCAGGTCGAGCTGCCGGGTCAGCTCCCGGGTGATCGGGAAGTGCAGGTGCGGGTTGACGTTGGCCACCGGCCGGAACCGCCGAGGGTTGTGCGCCACGATCGGCAGCAGGTCGTCGAACAGCTGGTAACCGGTCGCCCTCGGGCTGTACTCGCAGAACAGCAGCGCGACGTCCACGCCCTCGGCGGCGAACCAGGCGTCGAGGCGGGCCGGGTCGGGCCGCCCGTCGGCGTCCCAGAGCTGGTCCAGCACGGCCGGGGAGCCGAAGTCGCGGGCCCACTGCAGCCACGCCGGAGCGATGCTGCCGAGGACCGGAACGTGCACGTGTGCGTCCACGAGCAGGCAACCGTCGAGCACGTCCACCTCCCCCGGTCAGGTCATGGTCTCGGCGACGGATCGGCCGGATCCCGACAGCCCGGACAGCACCGCCGGGTCGGCCGCCGCCAGCTCGCGCACCCGGAAGCGCTGCAGCTTGCCGGTGGCGGTGCGCGGCAGCGTCTCCACGACCAGGACGACGCGGGGCTGCTTGAAGTGCGCCAGCCCGGAACGGCAGAACTCGATCAGCTCCTGGACGCTGACCGTGGCTCCGGGGACCGGCACGACGCAGGCGATCGGCTTCTCCAGCCCGTCGGCGTCCGTGACCCCGACCACCGCGGCCTCGTGCACGGCCGGGTGCTCGAGCAGCCGCGCCTCGACCTCCGACGGCGTCACCCACATCCCCGCCGCCTTGATCATGTCGGTGGTCCGGCCCAGGCAGGTGAACCGCCCGTCCGGGCCCTCGATGTAGGTGTCGCCGGTGGCCAGCCACTCCCCCTGGAAGACGCGCCGGGTCGTGGCGGTGCGGCACCAGTAACCGGTCGCGATCGACTCTCCCCGGACGAACAGCGATCCCTGCGTGCCCGGGGTCACCGGGGTCCCGGTCTCGTCGCGGATCTCCACCTGGTAGCCGGGGACCGGGCGTCCGCTGGTCCCCGGGCCGACGTCGCCCGGCGCGTTGGACACGAAGATGTGCAGCGCCTCGGTGGATCCCAGGCCGTCGAGGATGTCGATGCCGAAGTGCCGGGAGAAGCGCGCGTGCAGCGGCGCCGGCAGCGCCTCCCCCGCCGAGACCGCCTGCCGCACCCCGGACAGCAGGTCGGCGGGCAGGTCCGCGCCGAGCATGGCCGCGTAGAAGGTGGGCACGGCGAAGAACAGCGTCGGGTCGTCCTGGGCGACCCGCTCGACGATGATCTCCGGCGTGGGGCGCCGCGGCTCGAGGATCGTCGTCGCCCCGACCGACAGCGGGAACAGCGCGGAGTTGCCCAGTCCGTAGGCGAAGAACAGCTTCGGCACGGACAGGCAGCGATCCTCCGGCCGGATTCCGAGAACCTGGTCGCCGTAGGTCTGGCAGACGTGCCGGATGTTCGCATGCCGGTGCATCGCCGCCTTGGGCAGGCCGGTCGTCCCGGAGGTGTACAGCCACAGCGCGGGCGAGTCGTCCACGGTGTCGGCCGTCGGCGCGTCGTCCGGGTCGGTGCCCTCGAGCGCGGCCTCCCAGGAGATCCGGACCACCGGCTCGGGCACGGCCGGCTCGGCACCGCCCGCGACCACGAGGTGGGTCACCGCCGGCGCGGCGCCCAGCGCCGCGGAGGCGGTCTCGGCGAACTCGGTGGAGCAGATCAGCACGCGGGCGCGGGAGTCCGCCAGCAGGCCGCCCAGGTCGGCGGCGGTGACCATGGTCGAGACCGGGACGGCGACGATCCCCACCCGGAACGCGCCCAGGATCGCCGCCAGGAGCTCCGGGGTGTCCGCCATCACGAGCATCACCCGCTCCTCGCGGCGGACGCCTAGCCGCAGCAGCGCCGCACCGACCCGGGCGGACAGCGTGAGCAACTGTGCGTAGGTCAACTCCTCCCCGCGGCAGCGCACCGCGACGCGGTCACCGCGGCCGTCGGCAACGTGCCGGTCGAGGAGGAACGCGCCCGCGTTGAAGCGGGAGTCTGCCGTCGCGGTGACCGGGCCGCCGGGCGGGGGACTACCGGCCATGGGCTCGCCTCCCTCCGTCCGGGGGCGCATCAGACCCGGCGGACGTCGTACTCGGCCCGCCGGCCCGTGCCGAACCGGCGCAGAGCCCCTTCCGGCCCCGAGGCGTTGGGCCGGTTGAAGATCCAGTTCTGCCATCCGGAGAGCCGCCCGAAGATCTTCGACTCCACTGTCTCCGGCCCGACGAAGCGGTGGTTGGCCTCCATCCCGGTGAGCGCGTCGGGTGACAGCGACGCCCGCTCCTCCAGCGCGATGCGCAGCTCATCCTCCCAGTCAAGGTCATCCGGGGTCATCGTGACCAGCCCCAACCCCCCGGCGACCTGGGCATCGAGCCGATCACCGGAACGCGCGACCACCGCCTGCAACTGCTGGGGCCTGCCGTAGTAGCGCGACTCCAGCCGGGTCAGGCCGTTGCCCATCGGGTACGGGCCGCAGTTGGCACCGGTGACGACGATGCTCGCGGGCTCGGCATCCGGATCGACGTCCTCGAAGACGCCGTCGAGCATGTACTGGCGGTCGCAGGCCAGGGCGAGCTCCAGCAACGGTCCGGTGAAGCAGCTGCCGGGGTCGATCACCGCGATCAGGCTCCTGCTGGTGACGTCGAGGCGCTTCAGCGTGCGCTTGAGGAAGTGCCGCACCTCGTTGACGTACCAGTCGTCCGCCAGCTCCGCCATCTGGCGGTCGTGGGCGAGGACCACCTCCGCGTCGCCGCGCGTGCGCAGCACCCAGGTGCCGAGCTCCAGCTCGTTGGTCCGCAGCCGCAGGACGAGGTCGTCCAGCGCGCGGGTGAGCGCCATCGGCCAGTAGTCGACGCCCTGCTGAAGCACGCCCTGGGCGCCGTCCGGCGGGGGCTCCGGCGGCGCGCTCACGGTGATGTCGACCCGACGCGCGTCCCGGACCAGCTCGGCCCGCACCCAGGGGTACTCGATCGCCTCCCGGCTCACGCTTCGCGCCAGCGGGGCGAGCGGCACTCCCTGCCGTGCCGCCGGCCGGCTCGAACGGGCGGCCGCAGCGTTCGCGCGGTCCCGCACCACCTCGGCGAACCGGCCGCGGGGCACCGCCTGGTCGACCAGGCCCCACTCCACCGCGGTCCGGCCCTTGACACCGTCGCTCTTGGTGGCGAAGACGTCGGCGAGGTCCCGTCGGACGTGCCGCTTGTCGACCACCCGGGTCAGCCCGCCGGTGCCCGGGAGCACGCCGAGCAGCGGCACCTCGGGCAGCGACACCGCCGAGGACCCGTCGTCGACGAGGACGATCTCGTCGCAGGCCAGGGCCAGCTCGTACCCACCGCCGGCGGCCGCCCCGTTGACAGCGGCGATGTAGGTCTGCCCGGAGCTCTCCGTGGCGTCCTCGATGCCGTTGCGGGTCTCGTTGGTGAACTTGCAGAAGTTCACCTTCCAGCTGTGCTCGGCCTCCGCCAGCATCCGGATGTTCGCTCCTGCGCAGAACATCCGGTCCAGCCCACTGGTGATCACCACGGCCCTGACCCCGGGGTGCTCGAACCGCAGCCGCTGCACGGCGTCGTACAGCTCGATGTCGACCCCGAGGTCGTAGGAGTTCATCTTCAGCTGGTAGCCGGGGACCAGCCCGCCGTCCTGGTCGACCGCGAGCGTGAGCGTGGCCACCTCGCCGTCGACGTCCAGCCGCCAGTGACGGTACCGGTCCGGCGCGGTGTCGAACGACACCTCCCGCACCACGCCGTCGGACGCCGGCTCACCGGCCGCCCGGGACCCGAGCGCGCCGGAGGCAGCGGTCATCGGGCACCTCCCCGGCCGGGGACTGTCGGGGCGACGGTCGCCCTAGAGTCTACGGATCCGTCGCATAACGTCAAGGGACTGTAGTATGTCGTCGCGCGAGCGGAGGGAGGTGGGACGTGGCCGGCGCTGTCGCGATGGACCCGGAGCTGGGGATCCGCTCCAGGCGCCGCGAGACCGGGGCGGTCAGCGCCCGCTCGCTCCTGCTGACCATGCTCGGGGAGTTCGCGCTTCCCCGAGGGAGACCGGTGTGGACGGCCACCGTCGTCGACGCGCTCGCCGCGTTCGCCGTCGAGGAGAAGGCGGCCCGGCAGGCGCTGGCCCGGACGGCGAGCGAGGGTCTGCTCGAGGCCGAACGGGTGGGGCGGCGCACCCGCTGGTCTCTGTCCGGGCGCGGTACCCGACTGCTGACCGACGGCACCGCACGGATCTACGGGTTCATGCGCAGCCGGCGGGAGTGGGACGGCCGCTGGCTCATCCTCGCGGTCACGGTGCCCGAGACCCAGCGCCGGCTCAGGCACCGGCTGCGGGTCCGGCTGACCTGGGCCGGGCTGGGCTCCCCGGCGCCGGGGCTGTGGGTGGTCCCCGACGCGGCGCGGGTCGATGAGGTCACCGGGATCGTGGCGGACCTGGGGATCACCGCCAACGTGATCTCCTGGGTGGGGCCGCTGACGGCGGTCGGCGACCCGCTGGCCGTCGTCCGCGCGGCCTGGCGCCTGGACCAGGTCGAGGCCGCCTACCACGATTTC
>JBKPQU010000350.1:0-9160 GCA_046734255.1 Actinomycetota bacterium | reverse complement strand
CGGCACGACCGCGGCAGGGCGGCACGCTGGCCACGCTGCCGCCGGCCGGAACCGGCGGCGGGCTCGGCCCGGGCCGGCTGGGCGCCGGGGAACAGCCCGTCGAGGAAGCGGGACGGGCTGCGCGAACTCCTCGCCCCCGGCGTGCGGGCCCGGGCCCAGGACAGCTCGAGGTGCTCCCGCGCGCGGGTGATCCCGACGTAGAGGAGCCGGCACTCCTCCTCCACCGCGGCCCAGCCCTCGGCCAGCGAGATCGGCATCAGCCCCTCGGACAGGCCGACGAGGAAGACGGCATCCCACTCGAGCCCCTTCGCCGCGTGGAGGGATGCCAGCGTGACGCCCTCGACGGTGGGGGCGTGCTGGGCGGCCGCCCGCTCGTCGAGGTCGGCGACGAGGTCGGGCAGGGCGGCGTCCGGGACGGCCCGGGCGAGGTCGTCGGCCAGGCCGGCGAGCGCCTGCAGCGACTCCCACCGCTCGCGGACGGCGCCGCCGCTGGCCGGAGACTGCTCCGTCCACCCGATCGAGGTGAGGATGGCCCGCACCTGCTCGCCGAGGGGGTCGCCACCGGCGGCGGCCCGTGCGGCCCCCCGGAGCAGGAGCAGCGCGTCACGCACCTCGCGGCGGGCGAAGAAGCGCTCGCCGCCGCGCAGCAGGTAGCCGATCCCCGCCTCGGCGAGGGCCGTCTCCAGGGGCTCGGACTGGGCGTTCGTCCGGAACAGCACGGCGATCTCGCTCGGCCGCAGGCCGGCGGCGACCAGCCGGCCGATCCGGGCCGCGACCCCTGCGGCCTCCGCGACGTCGTCGTCGTAGCCGATCAGGGACGGCGCCGGGCCGGCCGGGCGCTGCGCCACCAGCTCGAGCGGCGCACGGCGGCCCCTGGTCCTCCCGAGTCCGCTCGGGCGGGCCAGCAGCCGGTTGGCCAGCCCGACCACCTGCGGGGTGGAGCGGTAGTCCCGGACGAGCCGGACGAGCGTGGTGCCGGGGTGGCGCCGAGGGAAGTCGAGCAGGTGCTGCGGCGAGGCGCCGGTGAAGGAGTAGATCGTCTGGCTGGGGTCGCCGACCACGCACACGTCCTCGCGGTCGCCGAGCCACAGCTGCAGCAGGTGCTGCTGGAGCGTCGAGACGTCCTGGTACTCGTCGACGACGAAGTGCCGGTACTGCGCGCGGACGGCGGCCGCGACGTCCTCGTTCTCGGCGAGGATGCCGGCGGTGAGGAGCAGGACGTCCTCGAAGTCGATCACCTCGCGCTCGGTCTTGACGTCCTCGTAGACCTCCAGCAGGCGGGCGACCGTGGCGACGTCGAACCCGCCGGGCTCCCCCCGCCCGGCCCGGCGGGCGGCCGCGGGGTAGCCGGCGGGGGTGAGCATGCCGACCTTGGCCCACTCCACCTCGGCCGCCAGGTCGCGGACGGCGGGCCGGTCCACGGCGAGGCGCAGCCGGGCGGCGGCGTCGGTGACCAGGCCGGCCTTGTGCTCGAGGATTCGCGGGGTCGCGCCGCCGATCACCTTGGGCCAGAAGTAGCCGAGCTGCCGCAGCGCTGCCGCGTGGAATGTCCGCGCCTGCACACCGGCGGCGCCGAGGCCGCGCAGCCGCCCGCGCATCTCGGCCGCGGCCCGGGCCGTGAACGTGACCGCCAGCACCCGCTGGGCGGTGTAGACCCCGCTGTGCACGCCGTAGGCGATCCGGTGGGTGATCGCCCGGGTCTTGCCGGTACCCGCGCCGGCCAGCACGCATACCGGCCCGACCAGGGCCGTGGCAACCGCGCGCTGCTCGGGATCGAGCGCCTCGAGGACGGCGTCCGCGAGACTCGCGCCGGCGGATGTCTCGGCCGATGTGGTGACGGGCATCGGCGACCATCCTGTCAGGCCGCACCGTCAAGCCTCGCTCGGGGAAGAAAGTTTGCGTTCGACAAGTTATTTAGGTAGACGGTCCGACAACGAACAGGAGATGTCCAGGGATGTCCAGCTTGCCGGTTGCCACGCCGGGCGCGGTCACGATGTACTCCACCGCCTGGTGTGGGTACTGCCACCGGCTGAAGCGGCAGATGGAGCGAAGCGGTGTGGACTACATCGAGGTGGACATCGAACAGGACCCCGACGCCGCGGAGTTCGTGATGACGGTCAATGCCGGCAACCAGACCGTGCCGACCGTGGTGTTCCCCGACGGCAGCGTCGCGACCAACCCGTCGCTGGCCGAGGTGATGACCCGCCTGGCGGCGTGACCAACGCCGCTCCGATCAGCCCGCCGCTGCTGGCGGCGAGGATCGCTGACGAGGCACTGGCCCGACGGGCCGAGCTCGGCTGGGCCGTGCGGGTCGCGATCGACGGTCCGGTCGAGGCCGACACGGTCGCGCTGGCGGACGCCGTCGCCGACGTCCTCACGGCGCGGGCCGTGCCCGTCGCCCGGGTGAGTGCACGCGACTTCCTCCGGGCCCGCTCGCTGCGCCTCGAGCACGGTGACGATCCGGACGGCTACCTGCAGGGCTGGTACGACCTGGACGCGCTGCGCCGCGAGGTCCTCGACCCGCTGGGTCCCGCCGGTTCGATGCGCTGGCTGCCCAGGCTGCGTGACCCGATCACCGACCGCTCGGTGCGTGAACCGCGCCGGACGGCGGTGCCCGACACGGTCGCGGTGCTCGACGGACGCTTCCTGCTCGGCGCGCTGCGCGACGCCGTGGACGTCGCCGTCCACCTGGAGGTCTCACCGGCCGCCCGGACCCGGCGCGTGCCGGCTGCCGAGGCGCACCTGGTGCTCCCGGCCTGGGACCGCTACCTGACCGACGTCGATCCCGTTGCGCACGCCGATCTCGTCGTCCGGTTCGACCACCCTGACCGGCCCGCGCTGACTATCCGGCGGGCCTGATCAGGCAGAGGGAGCCGGCCTCCCGGCACGCGTTGGCCGGGGGCTGCGCTGTGGAGACGAAGAAGGCCAGGAACGCGACCACCCCGACCACGGTCACCAGAGCCGCTCGGCCCACCCGCGGATCGACGGGGATGCGCCGCTCCCCCGCCCCGAGCCGAGCCAGCCACCGGCCGATCGCCGCACCGACCCAGCCGCCCCAGGCACCCATGGCGAGCGCTCCGATCACCATCGCCGGTGCCGTGTGCCAGTTGACGCGCGGGTACTCCATCGCCGTCGCGATCACCGGCAGGGCGACGACGGCGAAAACCGCGCCTGCGATCAGCCCGCCGAGCGCCGCCGTCCTGCCCGTGTCCGCCTGGCGCAATCGCGAGGCGTACCACACGTCGGTGGCCACCGCCGGCGGCAGGAGCAGCAGCCAGGTGACGAACGACATCCCCGCGGGGTCCGACCACAGGCCGAAGATGCTGAACAGCGCCACCCGCATCGCGAGGATGACGAGCACGACCGCAGTTGCCGCCCCCGCACGCCGCAGCACGTTCACGGCGATCGCTGCGAGCAGCGTGCCGAGGCCGGCGACGACGACCGGGTAGAGCCACTCCGGCCGCGCCCAGACCACCGCCTGGTTCGGGGTCAGGGGTGCGGCCGTCGGACGGGTTCCGCGCCCGTCGTAGTCGCCGGCGAGGACCATGGTCATCCCCACCGAGCCCACCGCCATGAGCAGGATGCACAGGGCCTCATAGCCGCTCGGCCGGCCGAGGCCGCGCCACCCGCTGGTCGGCGTGAGCGACAGCGTGATCGCCACGGCGAGCAGCATGATCAGGCCGAGCAGCGCGGCGAGCATGAGGTGCGGGAGGCTCCATGCGGTGAGGTCAAGGCCGTAGAGCCGGTGCCAGACCAGGTCGGAGGGGCCGGACAGGCCGAAGTAGGCCGCCGCTACACCGAGCAGCCCGACCAGGGGTTCAGCGCGGAACCGTGCGCGCAGCCCGCCCCGCCCGCGAAGGGCGATGATCAGGGCCACGAAGGCGAACCCGCCAAGCACCGCCATCCCGCCGTAGAGCAGTTCGTGCGGGCGCCAGAAGAAGTCATTGAGGATCGCCCCAAGCCCGTAACGCCTGTGCCAGAGCACGTCCCAGAAGACCGAGAAGATCAGGACGAGACCGCCGATCACCGCGGCAAGGATCATCAGCTGGCGCAGCGCCGCGTTCGGTTCCGGCGCGGCGGACTCCTCATGGGGCATCGGGCTGGCGAACAGCCACCAGAGCACGGCGCCCGCGGCGACGATCATGGTGGAGAGGACGACGAGGCCGAGGACGAAGAGCGGGCCGCTGCGGACCGAGCCGCCCCAGTAAGCGAGCAGGCCGCAGATCAGCAGGCCGCTGACCGCCCCGAACAGCAGCGCCCCCCGGCGCCGGGCGGGTGCGGAGGGGGTTTCGGTAGATAGGCGGTCGGCCGTGGATGTCATCGCAGGCCCCTTCCCGGCGCGTGGCGATAACGCACGATATGCGGAGTTCGGGTGACGGGCCAGGGTCGGAAGGCTCAGCGCCAGGCTTCGGCGGCGTCCCGGATCGGCTCGCCGTACCAGTTCTCGATCAGACGCCGTGCGATCGAGACCCGTGGCGGGAGCAGGATCACCCGGTCGGCGACGTCGTTGGCCAACTGTTGGCGGGTCCACCAGCCGGCCTGGGCGACCTCGACGCCGTCCACCGAGATGTCGGTGCTGGACGCGTGCGCGCGGAAGCCGAGCATCAGCGAGGACGGGAACGGCCACGGCTGGCTGCCCAGGTAGGTGACGTCGTCGACGACCACGCCAGTCTCCTCGGCCACCTCGCGGCGGACCGCCGCCTCCAGCGACTCCCCCGGCTCGACGAAGCCGGCCAGCGTGGAGTACCGCCGCTCGGGCCAGCGACTCTGCCTCCCGAGCAGGAGGCGGTCGGCGTCGTCGACGACGGCCATGATCACGGCCGGGTCGGTGCGGGGGTAATGCTCGGCGCCGCAGTTCGGGCACGACCGTGCCCAGCCGGCCTGGATGATCCTCGTGCGTTCTCCGCACCGGGCGCAGTGCGGGTGGGTCGCGTGCCAGTTCGCGAGCGCGACGGCGGTGACCATCTCGCCGGCGCCCATGTCGTCCAGCAGCGCCCCGACCTCGCGCAGTCCGGCCCAGCGGGCACCTGGCGCGGCCGCTGAGGGCGGGTCCACCTCGGGCGTGGCGAGCACGAGGTGGGCGGTCGCATGCTCGTCCTGGCCGAGGTAGATCACGGTCAGCTCGTCCCCGGCAGCGCCGTCCAACCCTGCCCGCGCCTCGGCCGGGCTCTGCAGCAGCAGCCGCGGCCCGTCGGCGTCGTCGACGACCTGCGCCAGCTCCCCCTGGACCGCCAGGACCCGGGTCGACGGGTCGCGAGACAGCTCCTCCACCAGATCTGGATCCGCCCGGCGATGGGCGGCCCGGTCCAGCGTCGAGCGAGCCAGCGCGAGACGCTCCAGGGTCACCTCATCACCCTACGAGCGGTCGGCCACGTACGGTTGGGGGGTGCCCGGCCGTTCCCCGCTCGCGCTCGCCGCGCTGGCGTGTGCCGCGGTGCGGGGGCTGGAGCCGGTCAGCGCACGGCGGATGCCCTCGCCGGCCGACGACGTCGACGCCGCACTGGTGGACGACGACCTGAAGCGCCAGTGGGTGGTCAGGGCGCCGCGCACCGCCGCCGCCGGTGCGCGGCTGGAGCAGGAGACCACCCTGCTGGACATCCTCACCTCCTGGCTGCCGTTCGCCCTTCCGCAGGTGGCGGGCACCGCGACGCTGCGGACCGGTGGCCGGGCGGTCGTCCATCGCCAGCTGCCGGGGCAGGCGATGCAGCAGGGTCAGCTCGCCGAAGCGGACGGCCTGGCCCGCGCGCTCGGACAGGCGATCGCCGCCGTCCACGACCTGCCGCCGCGGCTGATCGAGGAGGTCGGGCTGCCGGTCTACGGGGCGGAGGAGTACCGGTTCCGCCGGCTCGCCGAGGTCGACCGGGCGGCGGCCACCGGCAAGGTGCCGACCCGGCTGCTCAGCCGCTGGGAGCAGGCGGTCGAGGAGATCGGAGCCTGGCGGTTCGCGCCCTGCTGCGTGCACGGCGACCTCGGGCCGGAAAGCGTGCTGGTGGACGGTGAGAAGGTGGTCGCCATCCTCGACTGGTCCGAGGCACGGGTCGCCGACCCCGCCGACGACCTCGCCTGGCTGGCGCTCAGCACCGACACGTCGGTGCTGGGCAGCGTAATGGAGTCCTACACCGCCGCCCGGCACGAGCAGCCCGACCGCGACCTGCTCCGCCGTGCCCGGCTCGCCGGCGAGCTCTCCATGGCCCGCTGGCTGCTGCACGGGGTGAACACCGACGACGCGGCGATCGTCGAGGATGCCCTCGGCATGCTCAGCGACCTCGATTCGGCGGTGGACGGCGAGCCCTGGTGACTCCGTGAGTCCCGGGCGGTTTCGCCTGGTGTCGCTCAACCTGTGCTCCGGACGGTCGGTGTCGGACGGGGTGATCGACGCGCAGCGGCTGCGCGACGCCGTGGCGGAGTTGGGCGCCGACGTCCTTGCGCTGCAGGAGGTCGACCGCGCGCAACCCCGTTCCGGTCTGACGGATCAGGCGCGGCTGGTCCTCGAGGCCGCCATGCCCGACGTCCCGCCGGCCGGCAGCGAGCACCTGCGCTACGTGGCGACGGTGTGCGGCGTCCCCGGCGGAGGTTGGCGGCCGGCGCCGGCCGACGACGGCGCGAGCCCGCCGCCGGAGGGGCCGTCGTACGGAATCGCGCTGCTCTGCCGCCCTCGGGTGGCGGCCTGGCACGTGTTGCGGCTGGATCCACCACCCGGCCGCTACCCGATCCCGGTCCGTCCTCGCCCGCCACGGCTGCTGTGGCTCCGGGACGAGCCGCGCGCCGTCGTGGCCGCCGTGCTCGAACATCCCCGCCTCACGCTCGCCGACGCCCACCTGTCGTTCGTGCCCGGGTACAACGTCGTCCAGCTCCGCCGGGTACGGCGGTGGCTCGCCGGCCTGCCGCCGCCGGTCGTGTTGCTCGGCGACCTCAACCTGACCGAGCGGATCGCCACGCGCATCACCGGCTGGACGCCTCTGGTCAGCGCACCCACCTTCCCCGCCCCTCGACCCCGCTGGCAGCTCGACCACGCGCTCGCGGCCTCGCTGCCGCCGGGCGTCCGGACCACCGGCCGCACCGTCGAGCTTTCGATCAGCGACCACCGCGCGGTCGTGATCGACCTCGAGTGGCGATCTGGTCGCTCGACCGGTCCGCCCTAACCGCCTCATGCTCCACGTGGCCACCCATGCTCCGCGTAGCCACCGCTCCGGCAGCCAAAAGGCCGTCCGGACGGTGGCTCCACGGAGCAACAGCGGCCCCACGGAGCAACTGCAACTCGGCCAACTCGGTATCCGCGACAGGCCGCATACCGGCCAGCTCGCCGTGGTCAGCAACCCCGGCATCGACAAGTTCTTCAGCGAGGACACCGGCTCGTCGCCCGATCTCGCGCACTATCTCCCGCACGACGGCACGGTCATCGTCGGCGGCGTGGCGGTCCGGGGCGACTGGGCCCGCGAACCCGATCCCGCAGTCGCGGAGGCGATCCTCGCCAGGTGCGCCGAGATCGAACCGCTCCTGCGCGGGGCCGAGGTGTTGGAGCACCGGGTTGGGCTCCGCCCAACCCGGCCCCAGATCCGAGTGGAGGCGGAAGGGCCCGGCGATACATTCCTGATCCACAACTACGGGCATGGCGGAGCCGGCGTCTCGCTGTCGTGGGGTTGCGCTGCCGAGATCCGGGAGCTGGTCCCACCGGCATAAGGTCAGCGACCACCGCGCGATCGTGATCGACCTGAGGTGGTCTCGTCGGCCTCCCACGGTTGCTCACTGAGCACCGCTTTGCTCGCCAGACGCTGACGGCACACGTTTGCGCCGACACGGCCAGCGGCGTTGGGCGTGTAAACCGGCATCCGGTGAGCAAGGGGGCGGTCGAGCTTCAGGCGGTCGCGGCGTCGATGAGGGCGAGCAGGCCGGGCTCATCGAGGAGGTCGACGGGACGGACGGTGGCACCGGTGGCGGCGTAGAAGAACGCGGCGCTGACCCGGTCGAGGGCGACGCCGTGCACGCGGGCCCAGGCGAGCCGGTAGACGGCGAGCTGCACCGCGCGCGAGGACGCGTCTCGCGGCGCGGGCGGCGAGCCCGTCTTCCAGTCCACGACGTCCCAGCCGCCGTCCTCACGGCGGAAGACGGCGTCGATCCGGCCGCGCAGCACCAGGTCCCCGACGGGCGTCTCCACCGCGACCTCGACCGCCTCCGGACGGCGGGCCGCCCACTCCGAGGCCAGGAAGCGCGCCTGCAACTCGGCCAGCTCAGCCGCCTCGACGTCCTCGATCACGGCGGGATCCGCGGCGCCGGGAAGGTCGTCGACGTCGACCAGGGCGGCCGCGCCGAAGCGCCGCTCCAGCCAGGCATGGAAGGCGCTCCCCCGCCGTGCCTGCGGGCTTGGCGGCTGGGGCAGGGGACGGCGCATCCGGGCGGCGAGCGCGCGCGGGTCGGCGGCGAGCGCGACCGCTTGGGACGCCGACAGATGGGCCGGCAATTCCACCTCGAGCCGCGCGCTGCGGCCCGCATCCCGCTCGGCCAGCAGGAGGTCCACCTCGCGCGACCAGTCGGCCGGCCCGTCCGCCGCCTCGGCTGTCCCCTCGGCCTCGGCGGAGGCGCCGGCTGGAGGCGTCACGCCGGCGTCGGGACCGGCGTCCAGCGCCGCCCGCACCAGCGCGGCACCCTCCTCCACGACCGGACGCCGCTGCCCGAGAACGTCCAGCGGCCACGTGGACGAGCGGGTCAGCGCCTCGCGTGGATTCGCCTCGCCGTCGGCGGCCGGACCCACCCAGGGCCCGAGCTCGACACCGGACGACGGATCCCCGGCCAGCTCGGCCAGCTCGGTGAGGAAGCGCGAGGGGACGCGCGGCCGGGACCCGTCACCCCACTGCGCGCCCGTGAGCAGCACGTGCTGCCGGGCCCGAGTGATGGCGACGTAGGCCAGCCGCCGCTCCTCGGCGACCTCGTGCGCGCCGCAGTCGGCCTTGAACGCATCCAGATCCCGGGACAGCGCCTGCTGCGAGGCGGCCCCCTCCACCCGCCACTCCGGCAGGCACGCGGCGTCCCCGCGCAACGGGAACGGCAGCGCGCCGTGGTCGGTCAGCCAGCCGCTCGAGGTCGCCGCCACGCCGCCGTTGCGCCGGTTCGGGAAGCAGCCCTCGGCGAGACCGGCGATCGCCACGACGTCCCACTCGAGGCC
>JBKPQU010000349.1:0-4117 GCA_046734255.1 Actinomycetota bacterium | reverse complement strand
CCGTGGTGCCGGCGCCGCCCGGGCGGCCGCGGCTGGCCGCCGCCGCGGGTTCCTCCGGCAGGACGACGCGGGGCTGCGGACGCGTGCGCGGCGGGTCGAGTGCCTCGGGGGGTCCCCAGGGCTTCAGCGCGAGAATGAGCTCCGCGGGGCTGGCCGGGCCGCCGTCACCGACGATCAGCGTCTGGTCGCAGAGCTGGCTGAGGTCCTTCGGCGCGCCGGGGGCGAGGTGGCGCACCCGGACCGGCGCGCCCTCGATCACCGGCGCCGCGGCCAGCCCGGTCGGCAGGTCGTTCGGCCACCGGCCGGTGAGCCCCGCGTACAGCAGACCGACCAGGCCGACCACCTCGGCCCGCTCCGCCGATGCGGGGTCGTTGCACTCGAGCCCGGCGGCGGCGGCGTCCACCCCGATCCCGACGATCTTCACGGTGCCGTCCGGCCGGACGATCAGGCTCTCCGGGGTGAGCCGGAGGTGGTGCAGGCCGCGACCGGCGGCGAGGGTGAGCGCCTCGCCCGCCTCGCCGACCAGCCGTCGCACGACGTCCGGGGACAGCGCCTTGTTGCGCACCAGCCGGCTGAGCGTGTCACCGACGAAGTACTCGGTGATGATGTAGACCGCGTCGAACTCCGTGCCGACGTCCAGGACCCGTGCCAACCGGGGGTCCTCGACCAGCGCGGCGCGCATGGCCGCCTCGGTCACCTGCTCGGCGAAGGGGTGCCCGGGCCGGAGCATCCGGACGGTGACCGGGCGGTCGAGGATCTCGTCGACGGCACGCCAGATCGCCCCGCTCGGGTCGGTGTGGACTCGATCCTCGAGTCGGTACCTCCCGGCGAGGACGGTTCCGTGACCGACCACGTCCAGCGAACAGCCTCCTGACCTCGCTCAGACCGCGCGGCGGTCCCGGCGCGGGGCCTGATGGCCTCCATGCTAAGACGCGCTCGGCGCGTCGGGCGGCCGCCCGCGCCCACGCACGCCGCGGGGCCTGCGCAGGAGCGGCCGCAGCATCTCGCCGAGCTCGGAGACGCCCAACAGCATGAGCCCGCCCACGTAGCTCCCGACGATCACCGTTCCGCCGACCGCGGTCGCGAGCACCGTCGCCGGCCAGTCGTACCCGGCGACCGCATGGACGCCGCGGGCCGCCATCCACGCGAGGGCACCGGCGAAGGCGGCGGCGGCGCTCAGCTTGAGGTAGGTGCTCAGCACCCGCCCGCCGTCCAGGCGCAGCAACCGGTGGCGCAGGAGGATGAGCGACAGCCCGGCCCCGATCAGGTTCGCCGCGCTCATCGCCAGGCCGATCCCGACCACGATCAGCTGCGGTGGCATCAGCCACAGCGACAGCAGGTTCCCGACCGACCAGATCAGCATCACCGGGACCTGGATCAGGAACGGCGTCCGCGCGTCCTCGAAGACGTAGAACACCCGCTGGAACAGGTACTGCGAGCTGAATGGGACCAGCCCGAGCATCATCGCCATCGCCACGTAGGCGATCCCCCGGGTCTCCCCGCTGGAGTTGCCGGGGAACAGGCTGGCGGTGATGTCCGTGCCGAGCGCGAGGAACGTCGCCGTGGCCAGCACGGTGACCACACCGGTCAGGCGCAGGCCGAGGGACAGGTCGTCGCGGATCCTGTCGATCCTTATCGCCACCGCGGCCCGCGCCATCCGCGTGAACAGCGCGGTGACGACCGAGACCGTGATCAGCGAGTGCGGGAGCATGAACAGCAGGAAGGCGTAGTCGTAGGTGGACTTGCCGGGCGCCAGGCCGGATCCGGTCGCCCGGGCGGCCACCCCGCCCGCGGTGGCGACCTTGGACGTGATGACGAAGCCGAGCTGCGCGATCAGGACCGCGCCGAAGGTCCAGAAGGCGACCCGGCTCGCCGTCCGCAGCCCCACGCCGCGCCACCCCCACCGGAGCCGGAAGTGGAACTTCACGTGGTGCAGCGCGGGCAGCAGGACCAGCGCCTGGGCGGCCACCCCGGCGGTCGCGGTCCCGGCCAGCAGCGCGATCGTGCCCGGCGTCCAGTCGCCGACCGGGCGGTCCCCGCGACCGGCCACCGCGATGAACACGCATAGCCCGATGATCGCGACGACGTTGTTGGCCACCGGCGCCCACATGTACGGGCCGAAGTTGCCACGCGCGTTGAGCACCTGACCGAACAGCGTGTACAGCCCGTAGAAGAACACCTGCGGCAGGCACCAGATCGCGAACGCCGTGGCCAGGTTGAGCATCGCGGCGTCGAAGTCCTCCGCGTAGAGCCGGACGAGCAGCGGCGCCATCGCGGTGACCACCACGCTCGCCCCGACCAGCACGGCCAGCGAGACGGTGACCAGCCGGTCGAGGTACTCCTGCCCGCCGTGCTCCCCGGCGTCGGCGCGCGTGATCTGCGGGACCAGCACGGCGTTCAGCACCCCGCCGGCGAGCAGGATGTAGAGGGTGTTCGGCACGGTGTTGGCCACCGAGAACGCGTCACCGCTGGCGACGGTGCCGATCGCCGCCGCGAGCAGGGCCGCCCGGACGAAGCCCAGCACGCGGGAGGTGGCGGTGCCGGCCGCCATCACCGCGCTGCTGCGGACTACCCCGGCCGAGCCCTCGGTGGGGGCTCGGTTGGTCGTGGTCACCTCGACGGCCCGCCGTCCGTTCCGCCCGGCCGGGCGGTCACTGCCGGCCGGTCGTCCGGCTCCAGCCACAGCCCCGGCACATCCGGAAGTGGGCGGTCGTCCCCCGAGCCGGGCCGGGATGCGGCCGCGTCGGGTTCGGGCTGGTCCGGCTGGTCCGCCTGGTCCGCCTGATCCGCCTGGTCCGCCTGGTCCGGTTGAGCCTCCGGCGCGCCGCCGTCGGCCGCCGGGCCGTACAGCAGCAGGTCGTCGATGTCCGGCACGGCGTGCGCGGGCACCCGGACCCGGGCGCGGCGCGCGCTGCGGACGAGGCCGGCGAGGAGCACCACGGCGAGCAGGCCGGCGACCGCGACCACGCCGTTGGTCTCCCAGTTCCGCCGGATCCGGACCTGCAGCAGCGTGGGCGCGCCGACGGTCGCGCCGCTGTTCGAGGTCAGCACCGTCGCCACCACGACGTTGCCGTCCGCCACCGCGCGTACCGGCACCCGGACCAGCCGGGTGGAGTGCGCCGGGAGCGTGACCCGGATCGACCGGCTGGCCAGCAGGCGGGCCGACCGCGGCTCCAGCGACAGCACGACCCGGACCGCGCCGGGCATGTCGTTGGACACCCTCAGCGGCAGCTCGGCGGACCCGGTGAGCAGGTTGTACGGCCCGCCCGGCAGGACCGACACCCCGCCGGACAGCTGGGTCGTCTGGAGGACCAACGGCGCCCGCGCGGCGGCCAGCCCCGACGGGTCGGCCCGCCAGGCGACGGACAGCAGCGACAGCGCCTGCTCGCGCAGCGGGAAGGTGATCGGGACCGGGTCGATCAGGGCCGGGGCGGCCCTGTCCAGCCGGTGCACCGCGGTGATCACCGAGGCCACGTGCGTGCCCGGCAGCTCCGCGCGCCGGGCCGAGGGCGGGTAGGCGGGCTGCGTCCGCCCGAGGTCGGACGGTCGGTGGGCCCGCAGCAGGCTGACCGGGGTCAGCGACACCCAACCGGCCGTGCGCATCGCCCGCAGCGCGGCCTGGACGCCGCCCGGGTCGGGATCCCAGGTCCGGGGCAGGACGAGCAGCTGCGGCCGGGGGTCGAAGGGCCGCTCGAGGGTCACGGCGGCCAGCTCGGCCAGCAGCCGCTGGGTGGACATCGAGGCGTCCGGCCCGCCGGTCCCGGCGAGCAGCGAGGACAGGCCGGCGTCGTAGAGCAACCCGGCCATCCGGCCGCGCCCGGTCGAGACGTCGCTGCGCGCCGAGGGCGTGTAGGTCAGCGGCGGCCGGGGGGGCTGCGTCGCGGCGTCCAGGACGACGGCGGTCCGGCCGCTACCGGCCAGCGCGGCCAGCGTCGTGGCATCGGCCGCGCCCCCGGCCGGCATGGCCAGGTTCAGGCTCAGCGACCTGCCCAGCACCTGCTGGCTCACCCGGCGGGCGAGGAGATCGGCGGTGGCCAGCAGGTCGGCACCGTGCTGCCGGAGCACCGCGACGGTGTCGGGGTCGGCGTAGGGCAGCGCGCTCGTGTCACGGCCGGCG
>JBKPQU010000348.1:0-15696 GCA_046734255.1 Actinomycetota bacterium | reverse complement strand
CACCCAGCCTCGCCAGGGCGAAGTAGACCACCACGAAGGCGTGGTTGTTGTGGCTGAGGACGACGACCCGATCGCCCCGTGCGACACCTCGCTCGCGCAGAGCGTTGGCGACTCGGTTGACCGTCCGGTCCAGCTCGGCATAGGTCTGCCGCAGGCTCCCGTAGACCACGGCCGTCGTGTCGGGCACCCGCGCGGCCGATCGCCGGAGCAGGTCACCGATGGAATGGCTACGGGTCCGTGCGATCTGCCCGGTCAGCTCTTCATCGAACATGGCCGCTCCGCCGTCGAGGCCGCTGTTACCGCGATCGTAAGTGAGGGTGTCCAGTCGGTGTCCTTTCGGCAACTGGGCGGTATCTGGCTGCGGGGTCGTGCACTCCTAGCGAGGTCGCACCGGGGGTGGGGTCATGGTCAACGGGAGATACGTCGGGTACGTCGCGGGCACCGATCCGCTGCACGACTTCCTCAGCAACGTCATCCACGAGGACATGGGCGTGCGCGAGGCGCAGCCTGCGTTCCGGGTGTTCAGGTTGGCGGGCAGCAACGAGGTCTACGCGTACGAGGAGAAGCACAGCGGGACGAAGGTCATCTGCAAGTTCTACGGCCCGCGGTTCGGCTCGGACCCGGACAAGGCGGCCTCGATGGCGCGCCAGGAGTACGAGGGGCTCCAGACGCTGCGCGGGTACAACCTGGTCGGCTCGCCGCACCACGTGATCCGCCCGCTCGGGATGAGCCGCGACATCAACGGCATGCTGGCGCTGGAGTACTACCCCGGCGAGCCGTTCAGCACCGCGATCGCGCGCGCGACGCAGCACCGGGACGACGCGCACCTCTACTGGCGGCTCAAGGCGCTCGCGTACTTCCTGGCCACGTTGCACAACCGGACGGCCAACGGCGCGAACGTCGACTTCGAGCCCGACTGCCGGTACTTCGACACGCTGGTGGGCAAGCTGCGGAAGCGGGAGCGGATCGGGCAGTGGGACGTCGACGAGCTCTCCTGGCTGCGTGACCTGTGGCGGGAGCGGCCGCGGATGTGGCAGGACCGGCAGGTCTGGCTGCACGGCGACGCGACTCCGGCGAACTTCCTGTTCGGTCACGGCCTGGACGTAGCGGCGATCGATCTCGAGCGCATGAAGCGCGGGGACCGGATGTTCGACGTCGGGCGGGTCGCGGGCGAGCTCCAGCACAGCTTCATGCGTGACACCGGCGACCGGCACCGCGCTGAGCCGTTCATCGGGCACTTCCTCTGGGAGTACAGCTGCCACTTCCCCGACCGGGGGCAGACCTTCGAGTCGGTCACCTCCCGGGCGCCGTTCTACATGGCGCTGAACCTGCTGCGGATAGCCCGCAACGGCTACATCGACCGCGAGTACAGCGGCAGGCTCGTGGCGCAGGCGAAGAGGCTGCTCCGGGCCGCCTGAACCTCCCGGCGCACCACCGTCAGGGCAGTGGCAGGTCGAGCATCGTCAAGAGGTCGCGGAAATCCGTGATCGTGTGGTCGGGCACGCAGTCCAGGTGAACCTTTGTTCCCTGGTCGGAGTCGACCATCACGGTCGTCATGCCGGCCTCGCGCGCCCCGAAGATGTCGGTGCGCATGTCGTTGCCGACGTACACCGCGTTCTCCGCGGCCACGCCCACGCCGTCGAGCGCGAGCTGGAAGAGCCGCCGGTCGGGCTTGCGGAACCCGTGGTCCCCGGAGACGACGATCGGGTCGAAGTAGTCGAGCAGACCCACCTTGTGCAGCTCGGCCCGCGCGTACGCGCTCTGCGCATCGGTGACGACGGCCAGGGGGAAGCGTTCACGCAGGACGTCCAGCACCTCACGCACGTGCGGGTAGAGACCGAGCCGGTGGCGCGAGATGCCGCGCGACATCTCCGCCAGAAACAGCGGCATCTGCTCGAGCTTCCCGGCCGGTAGGGCGCGCGTGAAGTCCGTCCGGTGCGCCTCGATGAGGCTGCGCCAGATGCCCACGGCGTCGAATTCCGGATACTCCTCCGGGCTGACCCGCTGCTGCTCCTTGAGGATCTGGAAGTAGAGATCGCGCACCTCGTGCCTGCGCAGGTCGATGCCCTGGTAGGAGAGGAAGTGCGCCGCGGACCGGAAGACGGCCTCGGAGTCCTCCTGGGTCCAGATCCGCACGAGGGTGCCGTTCACGTCGAAGACGACCGCCCGAATGTCCATCTCCGCTGTCAGCACTCCCCGCTCGACGGTCCCGCCCGGCACCATCATGGACTGCGCCGACGGTCACTGTCCGCACGTCTTGTTGACACCTGGTCCGCGTGCACGTCGATTCGGGTTTTGCCGGGCTCTTACACACGGTCGACAAGACTGATCGGAGGGTTCTGGCCGCACTCCCGAGGGCACGCCGCATGGATGCGCAGGTCGGTTCGCAGGTGGTCGCGAGCGCAACGGGTTCCGGGAGTCGCGGGCCGGCGCCGCCACGTCGGAGTCCGGTGCGCTTGAATGCCCCCGCGGCCGAAGGCGCCTCGATAGCGCTCATCGTCACGGGTGCGGCGGTGCTGTACGGATGGGATCTCGATCGCCAGGGGTGGGCCAACGCCTACTACGCCGCCGCCGCGCAGGCCGGGGCGCAGAGTTGGAAGGCCTTGCTGTTCGGCGGCCTGGACGCGGGCGGCGCGATGGCGACCGACAAGCCGCCACTCGCTCTGTGGCTGATGAGCGGTTCGGTACGCGTCCTGGGGTTGAACACGTTGGGGATCATGCTGCCGCAGCTCGTGGCAGCTCTGGCTACCATCCTGCTGCTCCACCGCAGCGTGCGCAGGTGCTCCGGGCCGGCTGCCGGCGTGATCGCAGCAGGGGTGCTGGCGGTGACGCCGGTGTTCGGCCTGCTGGCGCGCTTCGACGACCCCGACGTCCTGCTGGTCCTGCTGCTTGTCGGCGCTGCATACGCGACGATCCGCGCCACGGAGTCAGCCGATTCGCGCTGGGTCGCGATGGTCGGAGTGCTGCTCGGCGCGGCCTTCCTGACGAAGTGGCTGGTCGCCGCGCTCGTGGTGCCAGGGCTCGCGGTCGCTTACGCGAGCGCACCCGGCGACTCCCGTCGCCGATCCGCCGGGTCGGCGTGCCTCAGGGCGGCAGCCACCGCGGCGGGTACTGCCCTTCTGGTCGGCGGCTCATGGGTCGCCCTGGTCGCGCTGACCCCGATGCGGGACCGGCCGCACCTGGACGGCAGCGTGAACGACTCCGTCTGGAGTTTGATCTTCGCGCGAAACGGGTTCGGCCGCCTCGTCGGATCCGGATCGCTGCACCACGTCGCGGCCGCTGCCGGCGGTGGCTCCGCCAGTGGTATCCCTGGGGTGCTTCGCCTGCTCACCGCACCCTTAGCAACCCAGATCGGATGGTTCGTCCCGCCTGCCGCGCTGGCTCTCCTGCTGTGCGGTGTCAGACTGGCCAAGGGGCAATCGCCGGACAGGGGCCACATGGCTTACCTGCTGTGGGGGCTGTGGCTGATCGTCGTCGTCACCGTGTTCAGTTTCATGTCCGGTCCCATGCATCCCTACTACACGGTTCTCATGGCGCCCGCGGCCGCCGCCCTGGTCGGCATGGGTGCCGTCGACCTGGTCAGGCCCTGGAGCCCATCCCGCGATCGGCGGCGCCGGGGCGATCGGGTCGGCGGCACCGGGCAGCGGCATGCTTGGGCCGCCGCCGGCGTGATGCTCGTCAGCGCAGGCTGGGCGGGGCTTCTCGCCCAGCACACGCACGGGCTCCCACGCTGGCTCGCGGTCGCCGTCGGCGGCGGCGGGATCGCCACGGCGCTGGCCATCGGAGGTCTCCCACGCTGGCCGCGCGCCTCGGGACACCGGCGGCTGGCGATAGCCCTGATGACGTCGCTCACCCTGCTCGCCGCGCCGCTCGCGATGGGCATCGCCACCGACGGCAGGAGCGTCACCGGCGCCAACCCCCTGGCGGGACCCGGCCCGTCTGCGCCCGAGCTTCTGACCCGGCCATTGGCGGCCTTCATCCGCGCCCACCGCGGCACCGCCACGTGGGGCGCGGCCGTCGTGACGGCCACACCCGCCGCGCGTCTCCAGCTCGACTCCGGGGTACCCGTCCTTCCCATCGGCGGGTTCATGGGGTCCGTTCCCGCGCCCACGCTGGCAGATTTCCGGGACTGGGTCAGCGAGGGTCGCCTCCGGTACCTCGTCCTCGGCGGGCCGTATCAAGATTTCCCCACCGACGCGACTCCCGGCGGGCTCGCCGGCACCCAAGCCGCGAGCATCGTCGCCTGGGCCCGGACACACGGTCTACGCCTGACCGTCCCCGGAGACGCCGAGATCGTCTATGACCTGGCGCCTGGGCGAACCCAGGTGCACCCCCCTGTGTCGCTGACACGCACTGCGATGTGAGGGTTGGCGAACCCGATACCGGCGGCCGCCGGAAGCCTGGCAACGTCAGGCCCCTGACCGGAGGAGGCGTCGCGGTGTTCGCCACGATCACCGGCTGGATCCTGCACCTGCACGGGTGGCTGGCCCTGGCGATCGTGTTCGCGGTTCCCGCGCTCGAGGCGTCGGCATTCGTCGGCTTCGTGTTCCCCGGTGAGATCGCGGCTCTGCTCGGAGGGGTGCTGGCCTCCCAGTCCAGGGTCAGCCTGGCCGGCGTTCTGGCCGCCGCGACCGCTGGAGCCGTACTGGGTGACAGCGTCGGCTACTCCGTCGGCCGCCGATGGGGGCGGGGGATGCAGCACGGCTCGGTGGGGCGGCTGGTCAACCACCGCCACCTCGACCGGGCCGAGGCCTACCTCGCCGCCCGCGGCGGCAAGGCCGTCTTCCTGGGCCGGTTCACGGCCGCGCTGCGGGTGCTCATCCCCGGCCTGGCCGGCATGTCCAGGATGCGCTACGGCACCTTTGTGATCTACAACGTGGCGGGCGCGATCGTCTGGGCGACCGTCACCGTGCTCACCGGATACGTCGCCGGCACCAGCTGGCGGCACGCCGAACGGGTGGCCAGCCGGGTGGGGCTGGGCCTGCTCGCCGCCGTACTGATCGGCTTCACCGCCGCCTGGGCGTTCCGGCGACTCGGGAGGCGATCGGCGCCGGTGCACGCGGTGCTCGACCGCCTCGCGGCATGGCCGCCCGCGGAACGGCTTCGTCGCCGGTTCCCCGCTCAAGCCGCCTGGCTCGCCGACCGCCTCGACCCGGCGGCACCCTCCGGCCTGCCACTGACCCTCACCGTCGCCGCCGGGGCGGCGTGCACCTGGGCGTTCGCCGCGATCACCGAGGACGTCCTCACCAACGACGAGACCGCCCGGCTCGACCCTGTCGTGCAGCAGTTCGTCGTGGCGCACCGGACCGCGTGGCTGACCCACGCCATGCGCGCGGCCACCCTGCTCGGATCCAGCATCGTCCTGATCCCCCTGCTCACCCTCACTGGCCTGGCTCTGGCCAGGCGCACCCGGAGTTGGTGGCCGGGCATCCAACTCGCCGACCCCAGCCTGGGGGCCCTCGCCCTCGTGAACGCCGCGAAGGCACTGGTCGACCGCCCGCGCCCCCCGGACAGCCTCGCCGGGCACCCGTTCGGCTCGTCCTTCCCCTCCGGGCACTCCGCCCAGGGAGTGGCCGCCTGGGGGATGCTCGCGATCGTGCTGACCGGCGGGTGCCGCCTCCGCACCCGGGTCTACGCCGCCACCGCGGCGGCGGCGGCGGTCGCCCTCTCCGTCGGAGCCTCCCGCATCTACCTCGGCGTCCACTGGCTGACCGACGTCCTCGCGGGTACGCCCTCGCGGGCGCCTGGCTGGCGGTGGTCCTCGCCGTGCGCCTGCGGCATCGCCGGATCAGCGCGATCGCGCCCTCCACCGAGATCGGCCGCGATCCGTGAACGATGCGGCGGCCGCGTGGTGCATCTCCTAGCCTCTTCCCAGGTTCGTGGTGGGCGCCGATCTCACGGGTCGGTTCCCACCCAGTCCTGCGAGGGGTGGCCATGCGACTAGATCACCTGTGCGACGTCGAGTGGCGGTACACGCTCATGCACGGCATCGACCCGTCGGCGGCCGGCGACGGTCGCCTGTACGGGGAGGGCACGGGGACCTTCACGGGACGGCTGGCCGGCGTGGCCACCTGGGCGAACTTCCCGAGGCTGCGCGGCGACCACGCGATGCCGGACGCGCGCGGGTCGATCGATGTGGGGGACGGGGCGTTCGTGCTCTTCACGCTCACCGGGCTGTCCGATCTCACCGACGGCTCCGGCGTCCACGTCATGATGTTCCAGACCGAGAGCAAGGCACACCTCTGGCTCAACGAGGTGATCGCCGTCGGCGAGGGGAGCATCGACCCTGACGCGGGCGCACTGTCGATGCGCTACTACTCCTGCCACGTCGAGCACAGGCCCGGCATCACGAGCACCGGGCCTGTGTGATCTCGACGCACGGGAGTCACTCGAGCGACGTTCAGAGCAGCCCCGGCGCCGCCGCGTCGGGCACGGTGGCGACGACCTGCTGGTCGCGCGCCGCCCGGTCCAGCGCGAGCAGACGGCTGCCCATGACCGTGTACCAGCCGAAGCCGACGAGGATGAACAGGCAGAACCCGACGTCGCCGGGCAGCAGGCCGCCAGCCAGGAAGATCAGCACCAAGAGCGCCGGCGTCCAGCCGAGCAGGCGCCAGCGGCGCCACGCCGGGTTGCCCCGCAGCGCGAGGCCCGACGCGCTGTACGCGATCACCCATCCGAGCACCGTGATCAGGAAGCCGATCACATGGACGTTGCCGTGCCAGGTCGTCGGTTCGCCGGGCAGGTCGGTCGGAGCGAGGTTGAGCAGCACGCCGACGACGACCAGGCAGAAGCCCGCGGTCGCTACGGCACCCGCGATCCTGCGGCGGAACTCGCGCCGGAAGCCGACGGCGAAGACCCCCGCAAGGATCGCCGTGACGAGGAAGTTGAGCTCCTGGAGGAACCCGACGTCTCCCCGGGCGATGGCGCTGGGATAGGGCACCTCGTTGTTGCTGACCAGCGACCAGCCCAACGAGCGCAGGAAGTCCAGTTCGAGCAGGGTCACCAGGATGACGACGCCGACGAACAACGGCGCCAGCAGCAGGCCGGCGATGGCCGATGTGCGGCGGGTGATGTGAGGCATTTGCGGCCCCCTCCAGACGAGATGGTGCCAGGAACGTAGATCACCTGGCGAGCGCCGACGTCATCTCCGGGGGCGAATCCACTCATCCTGCAGGATGAGCCGGCCCTCTCCGGAGAGTGATCTCTGCAGCTCCACGGAGGTTTACCGTGATCGAGTGAGGCATCTGTCCGGCATCGACCGGCGGGACGTCGCGCTGGCGGCCGTCGTGCTGCTGGCCGGGCAGGTGGACGTGCTGGCGCCGAACCTGTTCAGCACGAGCCTCGTCGGTCCTCGATGGGCCGTCTCGCTCGTCTACCTGGTCTGCGCCGGCGCCGTGGTCCTGCGGCGGGTCATGCCGGGCACGGCCTTCGCGATCATGGCGGGCACCCTGGTCGTCCAGGCGGTGACGGTCGGGACGACCGAGGGCAACGGTGCCCTCTTCCCCGCCCTGATCCTGAGCTACTCGGTCGCGATGTACGGCACGCGGCGCGTCGCCATCGCAGCTCTGTGCACCATCCCCGTGCTGGCCACCGTCCGCGAGGTGTGCAACCCGGACAACACGTCCGCCGCGGAGATCTTCAACGGCCTCGCCTGGGATCTGGCGATAGTCGCCGCGTGGCTGCTCGGGGCCTACCTCAGGACCCGCCGGCAGCTCGTCGCCGAGTTGAAGCAGCGGGCCGCGGACTCGGCCGCGGTCGCCGAGGCCGCCGAGCGGGCCCGCATCGCCCGGGAACTGCATGACGTCCTTGCGCACAGCCTGGGCGTGATCGTGGTGCAGGCCGAAGCGGCGGAAGAGGCGCTGCACCTGCGGCCGGACCTGGCCCCGGAGTCGTTGCGCGCGATCCAGCGGACCGGGCGCGAGGCGCTCGTCGAGATCCGCCGGGTCGTCGGCGTCCTGCGCGAGGATGAGGCCGTGCTGGACCCGGCGCCGGGGGCGACCGCCGTCGAGGCGCTCGTCCAGCGGGTGAACGCCGCCGGCCTGCCCGTCGAGCTGGAGGTCCACGGCTCCGTCGAGGCGCTCCCGGCCGCGCCGGACCTCGCCGTCTACCGGATCGTCCAGGAGTCGCTGACCAACACCCTCAAGCACGCCGGGGCGTCCAAGGCCCGCGTCTCGATCGACCGGCGTCCCGACAGGGTGTCGGTGGAGGTCGTCGACGACGGGCGCGGCGTGTCCCCCGGGCGCCACCAGAACTCCGGCAACGGGCTGCGCGGGATGCAGGAGCGGATCACCGCGCTGGGCGGAACCTTCCACGCCGGCGCGGCCGCGGACGGCGGGTTCGCGGTGCGGGCGGAACTCAGCCTGGAGGAACCGTCATGATCCGGGTCCTGCTGGCCGATGACCAGGAGCTCGTGCGGGAGGGGTTCGCCACCATCCTGGACCTCCAACCGGACATCGAGGTCGTGGCGTCGGTTCCCGACGGCGCGGCAGCTCTGGCCTCGGCGCGTGCGATGCGTCCCGACGTCGTGCTGATGGACGTGCGGATGCCCGTGATGGACGGGATCGAGGCGACCCGGCGCATGCTCCGGGCCGCAGCCGCGGATGCGCCCAAGGTGCTGGTGCTCACGACGTTCGACCTCGACGACTACGTCTTCGCGGCGCTGCAGGCCGGAGCGAGCGGGTTCCTGCTCAAGGACGTTCCGCGGGCGGGGCTCATCGCCGCGGTCCGGGCGGTCGTCGCGGGCGACACCCTGCTCGCCCCGGCGGTCACCCGCCGACTCGTGGAGCAGTGCGCGCGACGGGTCCCCGGGGCGGGGGCGAGCGGATCGCCGTGGCAGGCGTTGAGTCCCCGGGAGCTGGACGTCGCCAGGCTCATCGCGCGGGGCCTGTCGAACACCGAGATCGCAGCGGAGCTCACGCTCAGCGAGACCACCGTCAAGACGCACGTCGCGCACGTGCTCACCAAGACCGGACTGCGCGACCGCGTCCAGGTGGTCGTGCGGGCGTACGAGACGGGCCTGGCGGAGCCGGGCCCGCTGGTCACCCCCTAGGGTCCGTCTCGGGGCTCGTGGAGCGTGCCGGCGGAAGAAGGTCCTCGATGTCAGTGACGGATTGGTTCCTGACCGCACGGGAGCGTGACAACCCTGCCACGCTGATCGACCGCCGCCATGCCGACGGTGCTGCGTGGTCGCTCGGCAACGAGGTGGAGCCGTTGATCCACGGGGCGACCTACTTCCCGGCCCTGCTGGAGTCCCTCGAGGCGACTCGCGCCGGCGATCTCGTGCTGTTCACCGATTGGCGCGGTGATCCGGACGAGCTGCTCGCCGGTCCCGGTACGGAGGTCTCCCGGGTCCTGTGCGAGGCCGCCGCTCGCGGGGTGGTCGTGCGGGGCCTGATCTGGCGCTCGCACCTGGACCGCTTCCAGTTCTCCGAGCTGGAGAACCGCCACCTGGGAGAGGAGATCAACGAGGCCGGTGGCCAGTGCCTGCTCGACATGCGGGTGCGTCCCCGTGGTTCGCACCATCAGAAGTTCGTGGTCATCCGTCATCCCGGCCGTGAGGATCTCGACGTCGCGTTCGTGGGTGGCATCGACCTGTGCCACAGCCGGAACGACGACGCGAGCCACCTCGGGGATCCGCAGCGCCAGCCGATGGCCGCGGTGTACGGGCCACGCCCCCCGTGGCACGACGCCGAGGTGAGGATCCGAGGCCCAGCGGTCGGCGATGTCGAGGCGGTGTTCCGCGAGCGATGGGACGACCCCACACCCCTGAGCCGCAATCCGATCCACCTGATCCGCGACAGGGCCGCGGGCGAGAGGAGGAAGCGCCCGCTGCCCGCGCAGTCGCCCGACCCGGCACCGAGGGGAACCCACTCGGTTCAACTCCTGCGCACCTATCCCTACCGCGGGCGGATCTCGCCCTACCCCTTCGCCCCGCGGGGTGAGCGCAGCATCGCCCGCGCGTACGCCAAGGTCATGCGCCGGGCCAGGGCGCTGGTCTACCTGGAGGACCAGTACCTCTGGTCCGTCGAGGTGGTCTCGACCTTCGCCGACGCCCTGCGCCGCGAGCCCTCCCTGCGGCTCATCGCGGTTCTGCCGCGCTACCCCGACCAGGACGGGCGCATCTCGCTGCCGCCCAACCTCGTCGGGCGGATCGAGGCGGTCGACCTGCTGCACCGGGCCGGGCCGGGCCGGGTCGGCATCTACAGCCCGGAGAACCACGACGGGGTTCCCGTCTACGTCCACGCCAAGGTGTGCGTCATCGACGACGTGTGGGCCTGCGTGGGATCGGACAACGTCAACCGGCGGTCGTGGACGAACGACTCCGAACTCAGTTGCGCCGTGCTGGACGAGACGCGGGATCCCCGACCTCCGGCGGATCCGGGCGGCCTCGGCGACGGAGCCCGGGCCTACGCCAGGCAGCTGCGGCTCCGCCTCGGCCGGGAGCACCTCGACCTGGACTCCGACGACGCCCTGCTGGATCCGGGCCAGGCCTTCGAGACCTTCGCGCGCAGCGCCGCGGCGCTCGACCAGTGGGTCCGGGATCGGAAGGGCCCACGGCCCCGGGGCCGGTTGCGCCCCTACCACCTGCCGTCCCTGGCCAGGAGCACGCTGCGCTGGGCCGCACCCGCCTACCGCACCGTCTACGACCCGGACGGCCGCCCGCTTCGAATGCGACGCGCGGGAACGTTCTAGACGGCACCTCCGGGAGGGCGCGTCCGACCCCGGTTCGGTCGTGTTTCGCTTCTAGCGGTACTGCGCATTCCGCAGTAGTGTCCTCCAGGACCGTGCGGTGCAGACCCTCGGAGGGACCCGTGGAGACCACGCAACTGCTCAAGGGGGTGCTCGACCTGGCCGTGCTGGCGGTGGTCGCGGACCGGGAGGGCTATGGCTACGACATCGTCCGGCGGCTGCGGGCCGCGGGCATGGAGGAAGTGGGCGAAGCCTCGGTCTACGGCACCCTGCGCCGCCTCTACGCGGCCGGCTCGCTGGTCTCCTACGTCGAGCCGTCGGAGGAGGGACCGCACCGCAAGTACTACGGCCTGAACCCGGCCGGCCGGTCTGTGCTGGAGGAGCAGACCAAGACCTGGACCGGGTTCGCGACCACGATGCAGTACCTGCTCGCTCGGGTTCCTCGCGACGTGACCGACAATCGTGACCAGGAGGCGCGGCGATGAACTCGACCGCTGATCTGCCCGACGACGTCGCGAGGTTCGTCGCCGAGGTCCGGGCGCACCTGGCCGACCTGCCGCCGGAGCAGGTGGAAGACCTCACCGACGGGCTCGAGGCGGACCTCGCCGAGGGCCTCGCGGACGACGACACGGTCCGCCCCCCGTGGATGGACGACCCGGCCGCATTCGCCGACGAGCTGCGGACTGCGGCCGGCCTGCCGCCCGGGAATCCCGACGGCGACCGGCAGGCCAGGCCTCCGCTCCGCAGGCGCGGTACCGCGCTGGCCCATCGGGTCGCGGCCCGGACGCGATCCTCGTCGTGGGGTCGCTGGACCGGGGGCCTCGCCGTCCTGCTGCGACCTGCCTGGTGGGTGCTGCGTGCGGTGGTCGCCGTCGTGTTCCTCGGGGGGGCGCTCCTCGCCGGCGCCACCGCCGCCGTCCTGATCGCGCTGGTGATCCTGCCGTTCGCGATCTACGCCAGTGTCGAGCTCGGGCGCGGTCGCTGGGCCTTTCCCTGGCGGCGCGCGGCTGTCTTCGCCGGCAACACCCTCGCCGGGATCGGCGCGATCGTCCTCGGACTTGCCCTGCTCGCCAGGACAAGCGCCCCGGCGCCCTACGAGACGGTGCTCGCCGGCGTTCCTCGCATGGACGGCGTCTGGGTGAACGGGAACCAGGCGGTCAATCTGTTCCCGTACGACGCCGAGGGACGGCCGTTGCGCGACGTACAACTCTTCGACCAGGACGGCAATCCGGTCGACATCGGCCAGCCGGAGCGCGCGTACACCGTCACGCCCGACGGGACCCTGCGCGGGCCTGTGCCCGCGACCGACGTCTACGGGCAGCAGCGCTGGAACTCCTACCCGCTGCGCACCACCGTGATCGAGCCGGGGACCGAGCCGGGGACCGATCTGCCGCGTCCCCAGCCGACCGGGACGGCGGAGGACGCCGTCCCGCCCCTGACCGCCGTCCCGCCCATCCAGACAACGGCCCCGACACCGACGACACCGACGCCGACGGCGACACCCTCACCCACACGGTCGTGACGACCTGGAGCGTGCCGGGATTCACCGTGCCTTCACCTGTCCGGTGATGTGATCGCGCTGAACGCGAGCAGATCCGGAGAGGAGAAGGGACATGCTGGATGCCGGGAGACTGAGGAGGCTTGCGGCTCCGGTCGCGGTGGCGGCGCTCATCCTCGCGGCGGCGCCGGCCAACGCTTGGACCCGGGAGGCCGGGCACTGCTCACTACCGGTGTTCGGCCCGGGCCGGCACTACCGCCCCACGGTGGAACCGGACGAGTTCAGCCCTCGTGTCGACAACCCGTTCTTCCCCCTGGTCGTCGGCCGGACCCTCGTCTACACCGGCGTCAAGGATGGCAGGAAAGCCCTCAACATCGTTCAGCCCACGCGCCGGACCCGCACGATCGACGGGGTGAGGACCCGCGTCGTGGAGGACCGGCTCTACCTCGACAACGTGCTGGAGGAGCGGACCAGCGATTACTACGCCCAGGACCGCTGCGGGAACGTCTGGTACTTCGGCGAGGACACGGCCGAACTGGACGAGAACGGGGATGTGATCAGCACCGAGGGGTCCTTCCACGCAGGGGTCGGCGGAGCACAGCCCGGCGTGTTCATGCAGGCACACCCCCAGGTCGGGCGGAAGTTCCGGCAGGAGTGGTTCGAGGGGCAGGCGGAGGACGTGTTCTGGGTGCTCGACAGGTCCGCGAGCGTCTCGGTCCCCTTCGGCGGATTCCGGCACGCGCTGCGTACCGCGGAGAACACTCGACTCGAGCCCGACGTGCTCGACAACAAGTACTACGTCAGGGGAATCGGCGAGGTCGCAGAGGTCTCCGTCAGGGGTCCGCGTGAGTCCCTGAGGCTCGTGGAGGTGATCTCCTAGCCGGGCCGCGGCTATCGTGGATGCCGTCGCGGGTGGGGTGACTGAGCGTGCGTGTTCTGGTCGTTGAGGACGAGACCGGGATGGCCTCCGTGCTGCGCCGCGGGCTGGTCGAGGCGGGGTTCGCGGTGGACGTCGCCGTCACGGGCGAGGACGGTCTGTGGTTCGCGACGGAGCAGGACTACGACGTCGTCGTGCTCGATCTGGGGCTACCGGCAATGGACGGGTTGACGCTCCTCCGCAGGCTCCGCGAGACCGGCCGGTGGGTGCCGGTGCTGCTGCTCACGGCCAGGGACGGCGTGCAGGACCGTGTGAGCGGTCTCGACGTCGGGGCGGATGACTATCTCACCAAGCCCTTCGCCTTCGCCGAGCTGCTGGCTCGACTGCGAGCGCTGATGCGCCGCGGCAGCCGGGAACGCCCGGCCGTGCTGGCCGTGGGCGACCTGCAGTTGGATCCCGCGAGCCGACACGTCAGTCGCGCAGGAACGGACGTCCGCCTGCGTCCCAAGGAGTTCGCGCTGCTCGAGGCCTTCATGCGAGCCCCGGGCCAGGTGCTCACCCGAACGGATCTTCTCGGCCACGTCTGGGATTCCTCGTTCGAGTCGGACTCCAACCTGATCGAGGTGTACGTTCTCTCGCTCCGATCGAAGATCGACCGACCGTTCGGGCGTGCATCGTTGCAGACCGTCCGTGGTGTCGGCTACACGATCACGGACGACCGTGCGCCCGATTGACGCCCAGGGGCGTCCGGTGGCAGGACGCCTCCGACGGTCGGCGACGGCGGTCCCGGGTCACACCGGCGTCTCGCTGCGCCTGCGCATCACCTGCGGCTTCGCCGCCGCCATGATCCTCGTCCTCGGTGGGATCGCCGCCTTCATCTACGTGCGCCTCCAGGCGGAGCTCCAACTCGAGATCGATCGCAGTCTGGGGGCTCGGGCCGACGCCCTGATGACCGCTCTCACCACGGACGGAGCGCTCCGGCTGGGTCAGACGCAAGGCTTCGCCGATCCCGAGGAAGCCTTCGCCCAGATTCTCGACCGCTCCGCGGGCATCCGTGAGGCAACCTCGGCTGTCGACCGGATTCCACTCCTCACACGGGGGGACGCGGCATCCCTGTCCGGCCCCCGGTTCTACGAGCGCGCCGTCCTGGACAGCGACGGCGTCAGGCTGCTGGCGATACCGACCAGGCCCCCGCTCCCGCCTCGCATCGTCGTCGTGGGGGAAACCCTCGGCGACCGCAACGACGCCCTCAGACAGCTGCTCACCGTCTTCCTCATCGCCGGTCCCGCAGGTGTGGGCCTGGCCTCGCTGGCCGGCTGGTTACTCGCCGGTGCAGCCCTGCGACCGGTGGAGCGGATGCGCAGGCGAGCCGCGGAGCTCTCCCATGCAGACACCCGCGCGCGGCTGCCGGTGCCACGCACGGGTGATGAACTCACGCGCCTGGCCACCACCCTCAACGACCTGCTGGACCGGCTCCACGGCGCTCTCGAGCGCGAGCACCGCTTCGTTGACGACGCAAGCCACGAACTGCGCACCCCACTCGCGATCCTCAAGGCGGAGCTGGATCTGTCCATGGCTCGCCCCCGGACCCCGGCGGAACTCCAAGCCACCGTGACATCGGCCGCACGCGAGACGGATCATCTGGTCCGGCTCGCCGAGGACATGCTCGTCCTCGCTCGCGTGCGAGCCGGCAGTCTGCCCCTGAGGGCAGAGACCGTCCACCTGCCCGACCTCCTGTGCGACGCCGTCGCACCCATGAGGCCGCGCGCCGAGGAGCTGGGCACCAGCGTCGATGTGGACACCGCGGACTCCACCGTGGACGTCGACCCGGTCCGGATCCGCCAGGCCGTGCAGAACCTCGTCGACAACGCCCTGCGTCATGGCAGCGGCCCGGTTGCCGTTGCTGCCCGCACCTCCGCCGAAGGGCTCCGGATCACCGTCACCGACCAGGGGCCCGGCGTCCCGTCCGACCTGCTCGGCACGGCGTTCGAGCCCTTCACCCGGGGGCCGGTCCGGTCGCACGGCCGTCCCGCAGGATCCGCGGGCTCGGACGGAACCTACCGCGGCGCAGGCCTTGGCCTGGCGATCGTTCGCGCGGTGGCCGAGGCACACGGCGGCACCGTGACCCTGGCAGAGCCCACCCCATCGCCCGACTCGGTGGGGCAGGGGGCGTGCATTCGCATCGACCTCCCGCTCCACCCAGCAGGAGGCGACGAGTCAGCGGACTGATTCGGGGGCCGGGAGGCACTCGGCGGGCAGGCCCCCAGCGCGCCGCCGTCACTCCGCCCGCAGCGTCGCGGCGATGCCCGTCCGGGCGACCTGGCGGGCGGTCGGCGCGGCCACGGCGTTGAACACCAGCAGGACCGCCACGGCGAGCGAGGCCAGGGCCGGCACGATCAGCGGCGGGGCGAAGTCCAGCGGCGTGGACTGCGCCACCGCCAGCCACACCAGACGTCCGGCCGCCACGCCCAGCGGGATGCCGATCAGGATTCCGACCACCGCCAGGACCGTCGCGTGGGTCACCACCACCGCTCGGCTCTGCCGGGGGGTGAGCCCGACGGCGCGCAGGACGGCCAGGTCCGCCCGCCGGCGGCGCAGCGTCGTCGTCAGCGCGTGGGCCGTCGCGCCGCAC
>JBKPQU010000347.1:0-10593 GCA_046734255.1 Actinomycetota bacterium | reverse complement strand
GCCGACCACGCCCGACGACTCGGCCACCAACTCCGGCTGCGCTGGGAAGACCCGCAGGACCGCAACCCCGACCCGGACGACGGCGGACCACCAGGCGCCGCTGCCGCGTGACCGGGTGGTGCTGACCTGCGGGCCAGCGGCGAGTGGAGGACTCTAGGGCGATGTCCTTCTCGCCCCCACCACACCCCTACCCGCCCGACCGGTACACCGGGGACGCAGGTGAGGTCAGCGCCCGGCTCCGGCTGGAGGACGCCCCGCACGACCTCGTGACGGCCACCGGCTCCGCGGACTACCTGGCGTCCGGAGCGACGAGCCACGGCGACTACGGCCTGTACCGGTGGAACATGGGACCCGAGCCGAGCGGGCCGGGCCCGCACTTCCACCGGTCGATGTCCGAGTCCTTCTACGTGCTGACCGGAACCATCCGCCTGTTCGACGGGACCGGCTGGCTCGACGGCCGGCCCGGCGACTTCCTGTACGTCCCCGAGGGCGGACTGCACGGCTTCCGCAACGAGTCGGGGGAGCCGGCCACCATGCTGATCCTCTTCGCCCCGGGCGCTCCACGCGAGCGTTACTTCGAGGGACTGGCAGAGATCGGCCGCACCGGCGTCCGTCCCTCGGACGAGGACATGGCCGAGTTCTACCGCAACCACGACACCTTCTGGGCCTGAGCGCCTAAGGGGGCGTCGGCCCGAGCATCACGTCGTGACGGGCAGCTGGCCGCTCTGCCGGCCCTCCGCGCCGGCGGTCGAGGTGCCACTCGCCCGCAGCGCCATCAGGCCGAGCATCTCGTAGATCACGTTCGCCGCGGCCAGGCAGGTCAGCTCGGCATGGTCGTAGGCGGGCGCGACCTCGACGACGTCGGCGCCGACGATCGGCAGCCCGCTCAGCCCCCGCAGGATCAGCTGCAGCTCGCGGGTGGTCAGCCCGCCGGGCTCCGGCGTCCCCGTTCCGGGCGCGTGCGCCGGGTCCAGCACGTCGATGTCGACGCTGACGTAGACCGGCCGGTCCCCCACCCGCTCACGCACCCGGTCGATCGCCTCTTCCACCCCGCGCCGGGCGACGTCCACGGTCGACACGACGGCGAACCCCAGCTGGCGGTCCTCGAGCAGGTCCTCGCGGGTGTACAGCGGCCCGCGGATCCCGACGTGCGCCGACCGGTCGAGCGCGAGCAGGCCCTCCTCGCTGGCGCGGCGGAAGGGCGTCCCGTGCGTGTACGGCGCGTCGAAGTAGGTGTCCCACGTGTCGAGATGCGCGTCGAAGTGGACCAGCGCGATCGGCCCGTACCTCGCGTGCATCACCCGCAGCATCGGCAGCGCGATCGTGTGGTCGCCGCCGATCGTCACCAGCTGGTCCGCGCGGGTCAGCGCCTCCCGCGCCGCCCCCTCCACCTGCTCGATCGCCCGGCGGATGTCGAACGGGCTGCAGGTGACGTCACCGGCGTCCGCGACCTGGTGGACGTTCCAGGGCTCCACGTCCAGGAACGGGTGGTACGGCCGCAGCAGCTTCGAGCCGGCGCGCACCGCTCCGGGCCCGAACCGCGCCCCCGGCCGGTAGGACACCCCCGAGTCGAACGGGACGCCGAGCACCGCCACCGCGGCCCGCCCGATCTCGTCCAGGCGGGGTAGCCGGGCGAACGTCTCCGGACCCGCGAACCGAGGGACCACCAGCCCGCTCGGTGGTCCGACGGGCGCGGCCGGCTGGGAGTCGTCAGTCATCGAGAACCGCCTCCTGTTCGCTGAGCCTTGCGTCATCCAGCCACGATCGCGATCCGGATCACCGGCGTACCGCTTCAGCTACAACGGACCGGGCGCCTCGGACGAGACCGTCCGGCCCTCCGCGATCAGCGCGGCCAGTTCCCGCTTGCTGGCCTCGATGGCCCGTGCCTCCGCCTCCCGGTCGAGGTTCCGGCTGAGCAGGTAGTACAGACCACCGGCGACCACGATCCCGACGATGAACGAGATGTCCACGCCGCCGAGTTGGTTCGCGATCGGACCGGTGTAGAAGCTCAGCACCATGAACGGCACCATCGCGAACAGCCCGGCCAGGTAGGCGCCGAGGCCGCGCGGCGGCCACTGCCCGTACATGCCGTTCGGCTTGAAGATCTCGGTGATCGCGTAGTGGCCGCGCCGGATGAAGTAGTAGTCGACGAGGTTGACCGACGTCCACGGGATCAGGAAGTACAGCATCAGCAGCACGAAGTTGTTGAAGCTGGCGAGGTAGTGCTCCGGCAGGGAGAGGGCGATCACCACGGAGAGCGCGGCAATGACGACGATGCCAGTGATCCGCGTGCGCACTCCCGGGGTAACCGGCCGGAAGCCGTCGACGGCGCTCGCGCTGGTCAGCATCGCGCCGTAGGCGTTCACCGCGGTGATGCTCACCAGGGCGGGCACCGAGATCAGCACCAGAGCCGTGCCGAAGTGCGGCAGCATCGTGTTGCCCACCTCGACCAGGCTGCCGATGGCGTCCGGAGCCTCGAGATGGGTGGCGAGCAGACCGCCGAGACACATCAGCCAGATCGCCGAGGCCACGGCGCCGACGTACGTCCAGGTGATCACCGAGCGGCTCGGGGTGTCCTCGGGCAGGTAGCGCGAGTAGTCCGAGACGTAGACCGCGTAGCTGATCTGGTACCCGGCCGCGACGGAGAACATCACGAGGAAACCGGTCAACGTCCACCCGGTCGGCGCGGGCGAACCCGTCCCGCTGAGGTGAACGATCGCGTAGATCGTGAACACCGTGTAGAACACCAGCAATACGTACGTCAGCCACCGCTGGACGAAGTGCAGCAGGTCGTGCCCGACGACGGCGAGCGCAATGCCGATGATGGCGAGCACCGGATACCAGAACCACGGTCCGCCCGGCAGCACGGTCTGCAGTCCCTGCGTGGCCAGGACCAGGTCGAAGACGATGAACCCGACGTAGACGAACACGGTCGCGGCGAAGGGCAGGATCGCGCCCCGCGAGCCGAACTGCGCCCGCGACTGGATCATCTGCGGCAGGCCCATCGTCGGCCCCTGGTTGGCGTGGAACGCCATGAAGAACGTCCCGAAGCCCGCGCCGAGGACGATCGCCAGGCAGGTCCAGCCCAGGGACAGCCCGAGCGAGGGACCGACGAAGCCGGACACCATCGTGACCAGGACGAAGTTGCCGGTGAACCAGAACGGCGCCTGGTGCCACACCTTTCCGTGACGCTCCGACGGCGGGACGTAGTCGATGGATCGGGTCTCGATCAGCGGGCGCTCTCCGGAAACCGCGGCGTTGCTCATCCCGTGCCTCCATCTGGACGTGACCGCTCACCAGGATGGGGCCGGATCCGGTGTCGGGCCAGGGGTGCATGGCTGGGGCCGTACCGGCCGGGCCTGGTCCGGGACGGCGACGCGTCGTCCCGGACCCGACCAGCGCCGATGTCAGTTCGGCGTGATGATCACCTTGAGGGCCGAGTTCGCCGCGGCGTTGTGGAACACGTCGTACGCCTCGTCGATCTGACCGAACGTGAACGAGTGGGTCCCCATCTTCTCCGAGGGGATCCGCCCGCTGGCGACCATCTTGAGCAGCGTCGGCACCGACGACGTGTCGACCAGGCCCATGGTCAGCTTCACGTTCTGGATCCACATGGTCTGCATGGGCAGCTCGACCGGGACACCGTGCACGCCGATGTTGGCGATCGTCCCGCCGGGCCGGACCATCCCCGCAGCGGCCAGCAGCGTCTCCGGGAAGCCGACCGCCTCGACCGAGACGTCCACGCCCAGCCCGTCGGTCAGGGCGATCACGTCGCCGACGGCGTTCGGACCCGCCTCGACGGCATCCGTGGCTCCGAACTCCAGCGCCTTCTCCAGTCGGAACTTGTTCGTGTCGACGGCGATCACCTTCGACGCTCCCCACAGCCCGGTGGTCAGGATCGCCGCCAGGCCCACGGCACCGGCGCCGACCACGGCCACCGTGTCGCCCGGCCGGACGCCGCCGGCCAGCACCCCGACCTCGTAGCCGGTAGGCAGCGAGTCGGCCAGGAAGATCGCCTGCTCGTTGCTGATGTTCTCCGGGACCGCGTAGAGCGAGGTGTCGGCGTAAGGGACCCTGACCGACTCCGCCTGGGTCCCGTCGATCAGGTGCCCGAAGATCCAGCCGATGCCGCCCACCGTCTGGCAGTGCGAGGGCATTCCGCGCTGGCAGTACTCGCAGCGACCGCACTTGGTGATCGCCGGCACCAGCACCCGGTCGCCGACCGAGAAGCCGTTGACGGCGTCGCCGACCTCGGTGACCGTCCCGACGGCCTCGTGCCCGAGGATCCGCCCGTCGGTCACCGCCGGAACGTCGCCGTGCAGGATGTGCAGGTCGGTGCCGCAGATCGTGGTGGTGTCGATCCGCACCACAACATCGGTCGGATCTTTGATCGCCGCCTCCGGGACGTCTTCCCACGCCTTCTTTCCAGGACCGTGATAGACCAGCGCCTTCATGCGTACCTCCCGTGGCAGCCATCCGATCGGCGGCACGGTCCCGCTTGTCTGCATGGTCTTTGTCCGGACCGCCCGCCTCTCGAACGTACTGCGCAGGTCGGCGCCCGTCAGCGGGCCTTATTTCCCTATCCGACACGGCATCCGACACGGCATCCGACACGGCATCCGACACCGCATCCCGGCAGGGCGTACGCGGGCCGGAAGACAGGTGGAACGCCCACTCGACCCGCGGAAGTGAGCGGTCACTCCATCTCACCAACAGCAACCCCGCACGCCGGGCCCGCCAGCGGCTCGGCGTGCGCAGGTCCGACGCTAGGAGATGCCGGGGCCGGGGCGCGGTATTTGCGAGGTATGGGCGCGTCGCCGTCCGCCCCCCGGCGCCGTCCGGACCGCCGATGAATTCCGTTGTCCCGCCTCGTCCAAGCGGGTATGGGTGGACACGAGCAATGGGCAGCGGCGACGAGAGGGGTGAAAGACCTGGACGGCGGAACGGGGCCGCGCGAGCGGCAGGGCAGGCCAGGCGCGACGACGGCGGCGGCGGTGACGAAGGAGCCGGGCCGGGCGGCCGTCCGCGCCGAGGCGCTGGTCAAGCACTACACGACTCGGTCGGAGGTCGTGGAGGCGGTCCGCGGGATCAACCTCGAGGTCACGACCGGCGAGATCTTCGGTTTCCTCGGTCCCAACGGTGCCGGCAAGTCGACGACGATCAAGATGCTGACGACGCTCCTGTCGATCACGTCCGGCACGGCGCAGGTGAGCGGCGTGGACGTCGCCCGGGACCCCGACGGTGCCCGGCACAGGATGGGCGTCGCCCTGCAGGAGGCCGGGCTCGACCCACGCCAGACCGGCCGCGAGCTGCTCGTCCTGCAGGGACGGCTGTTCGGCATGTCGACGCGCGACGCGTCGGCGCGCGCCCGGGAGCTGCTCGCCCTGGTCGAGCTGGAGGACGCCGCCGACCGCCTGATCAAGAGCTACTCCGGCGGCATGCGGCGCCGGCTCGACCTCGCGTCGGCGCTCGTCCACGAGCCGGAGGTGCTGTTCCTGGACGAACCGACCACCGGGCTGGACCCGGCGAGCCGGCTCACCGTCTGGGACGAGGTCCGGCGGATCAACGAGCGCGGTACGACCGTGTTCCTGACCACCCAGTACCTGGAGGAGGCCGACCAGCTGTGCCACCGGCTGGCGATCATCGACGGTGGCGTGATCGTCCGTGAGGGGACACCCGCGCGGCTGAAGGCCGACTTGCGCGAGCGTCTGGGGCTGACCGACGACCCGACGCTCGACGACGTGTTCCTCGACGCGACCGGGCGAACCCGCAGCCGCGTCGCGGGCGATGTGCAGGAGGTGTCGCCGTGAGGTACACGTGGGCGCTTGGTCAGCGCGCGCTGCGGGAGGCGTGGCGAACGCCGGAGGCGCTGTTGCCGACGCTGTTCATCCCCGTGTTCTTCCTCGTCGTCAACGTCGGGCAGGCGGCGCGGATCTTCCCGTCCGGCTCGACCCCCTTCCTCAAGGGCCAGAGCTACGCCGCGTTCCAGCTGCCGAACTCACTGCTGCTCGCGGCCTCGTTCGGGACGGCCGCGCTGTTCCTCGTCGAGGACATCGAGGGCGGCTACTTCGACAAGCTGCGCGCGACACCCATCCCGCGGACGTCGATCGTCGCGGGCCGGCTGATCGCCGAGCTCGCGAAGGGGCTGGTCCTGGCCGTGGCGATCCTGCTGCTCTCGCTGGCCTTCGGCATCTCGATCGCCAGCGGTGTGCTCGGCTTCGTGCTGGTGATCGCCCTCACCGCGCTGTGGTCAGCGGTCTTCGTCGGCTTCCTGCAGTTGATCGCGCTCAAGACCCGCAGCGCGGCGGCCACGAACTCCGGCGGCCTGATTTTCTTCCCGCTGCTGTTCCTGACGCCGAACTTCGTGCCGCGGGACCTCCTCACCACGCCGATGGAGATCGCCGCCAAGTTCAACCCGGTCACCTACGTCATGGAGGCGCTGCGCTCGCTGATCCTCGACGACCTGGTCTGGGCGCACATCCTGCCCGGCGTCGCGGTGATCGCCGGATTCGGTGCGGTGATGGTCTGGCTGAACGTCCGCTTCATCCGCCACTACGACTGATGCACGCCGCTCAGGGGTGGCCGGCGTGGGGGACGGCGACGTCGACGGCCAGGACCTGCCCGGTGGGCTCGCCCTGGAACATGTGCTCCGGGCCGCGCCACTCGGTGGCGACGATGAACAGGGTCCGGCCGTCGTCGCCACCGAGCGCGCAGGAGAAGCAGCCGCGGTCGGCGGCGACGGTCTGCATGACCTCGCCCCCCTTCCGCACACGGACGCAGTTCCGGTTCGGGACGTCGGCGTACCAGACCGCACCCTCGGCGTCCAGGCAGATGCCGTCGGGGACGCCCGGGCCGAGGTCCGCCCACACGCGCCGATTCGACAGGCCGCCGTCCGGGTCGATGTCGAAGGCGGTGAGCCGGCTGCGGTAGGACTCGGCCACGATCAGCGTCGCGCCGTCCGGCGTGATCGCCATCCCGTTGGGGAACCACACGCCGTCCGCCACCTGGCGGGCCGCGCCGTCGGCGGTGACCACGGCGATCGTCCCGCTGGTGGGTTCGGCGCCACCCATGAGGTCGAACCCTGCCTGGTTGACGTACGCGTTGCCCCGCCCGTCGACGACGAGCTCGTTCCAGGCGGCGGCGAGCCCGCTCAGGTCCGCGTGGGCGACCAGGGAACCGTCCGCCTCGCGGCGCTGCAGGCCGCGGGAGACGACGAGCAGGCGTCCGTCGGGCAGCCAGTCGAGCGAGAACGGGAACGTGGGCACGCGCAGGACCACCTCGCGGCGCCCGGCGAGATCCACGGTCACGACCTCGCCGGCTCCCCAGTCGGAGAACCACAACCGCCCGTCGTGCCAGCGCGGCGACTCGCCGAAGACGACCCCGCGCAGCAGGACCCGCGGCTCGGTCACGTACGCGGTGCCTGGGTCAGCTTTGCGGCTGACCGATGTTGACCATCCAGCCGACGCCGAACCGGTCGACGCACATGCCGAACTCGTCGCCCCACATCTGCTTCTCCAGGGGGACCATGACCGTCCCGCCGTCGGAGAGCTTGTTCCAGTAGCCGCGCAGCTCGTCGCCGTCGTCACCGCTCAGGCTGACGGAGATGTTGTCGCCCGGGTTGCGCTGCATGCCGGCCGGTGTGTCCGCGCCCATCAGGGTGAACCCGCTGGGGGTCTCGAGCATGCCGTGCATGATCTTGTCGGCGTCGGGCGAGTCCGGCGCCCCGAACTCACCGAAGGTGTTCATCACCAGCGTGCCGCCGAACACGTCCGCGTAGAACTCCAGGGCCTGGCGGGCGTTGTCGGAGAAGCTGATGTACGGGTTGAGGCGAGATGCCATCCGGTACTCCTCGGGTCCTTGGTTCTGCTTCTGCGCTGAAAATCCCCACCGGCCCCTCCGGGGGCCTCCCTCCTCCTCGGGGCCCGCCATCCCCCAGGCCGGCGACCCCACCCTAGTCCCGGCCCCGGGGGGCCACGCATCCCGGCGGAACGTCCGGTATGCGCGGCTTGACCCGCAACGGAGACAGCGGGAGCGGGGCAGCCTCGGGGTGCGGGCAGGGCGGAGCTGTGGGTGACTGATCGTGTTGCGGGCCGTCAGTGGCCCGCCGGAAGGAGGGTCTCGATGGGAATCGGTGGGAGCGTCTTCCTCATCGCGCTCGGCCTGATCCTCGCCCTGGCGGTCAATTTCTCCGTCGCAGGGCTGGACATCCAGGTCATCGGCTGGATCCTGGTCGCCGCGGGAGTGATCGGCCTGGTCATGGTCATGGCGGTCTGGGGGCCGCGGCGGCGCCGGCCCGTCGAATCCGGCGGCGTCGTGGAGGAGCGGCGCGTCTACGACGAGCGCCCGCCCTTGTGAGCCACCGTCAGGGGTGTACCAGCACCCCCGGCGACACTCGTTCTAACCACCTTGATCGGAGCCCGCCCCCTGGGTGTGCACTAGGGGGATGGCCGTCCGCATGTGGCTGCGCCTGGACCTGCGCCGGCGCTGGCGTTCGCTGACCGTCCTGGCGCTGCTGGTGGCGCTCGCCGCCGGCGCCACGATGGCAGCCACCGCGGGCGCGCGGCGAGGTGCGAGCGCGCTCGATCGACTCGCCCGGCCCACCCTGCCGGCCACGATCGCGGTGCTGGCCAACACGCCGGGGTTCGACTGGGACAAGATCCGCGCGATGCCCCAGGTCGAGTCGCTGACGACCTTCGTCGTCGACTACACGTGGGCGATCCAGGGTCTGCCGGGTGACGTGGTGGGATTCCCGATCGCGGACGACGCGGCGATGCGCACGATCGAGAAGCCGATCGTCTACTCCGGCCGCGTGTTCGACCCCACCCGCGCGGATGAGGTCGTCGTGTCGCGACAGTTCGTCAAGCACTACCACAAGCACGTCGGCGACACAGTGGTGATCGAACTGCCCACGCCGAAGGAGCTGTCGTCGGTCGAGCCGGGCCCGAACGGCCTCGTCCTGCACGGCCCCCGGATCACGGCCCGGATCGTCGGCGTGGTCGCCTCGCCCTGGTTCACGGACCAGCCGGGGAGCGCGGGGTTCGTTCAACCCTCTCCAGGCCTGACCGCCCGCTACCCGGCGAGCATCATCGGGGACCAGTCCGACCAGGAGAACGTCAGCTACATCAACGCCCTGGTCCGCCTCAAGGGCGGCGAGGCGGCGATCCCGGCTTTCCGTGAGGCGTTCGACGATCTCACCCACCGGTCCGACATCGACATCTGGAGCCTGCCCGCCCAGCAGCGGGACATCCAGCGCCACATCGTCTTCGAGTCGCGCTGCCTGCTCGCCTTCGCCGCGGCGGTCTTCATCGCCGCGCTCTTCCTGATCGGCCAGGCGATCGTGCGCTACGCAGCCGACAGTGCCCAGGAGATGCAGACCCTTCGCGCACTCGGGATGACCCGGCGGCAGGCGGTGGCATGGGCCGCCACGGGCCCGACCCTGGTCGGCATCGCCGGGGGACTCGCGGGTGCGGCGATGGCCCTGATCGCCTCGCGGTGGTTCCCGATCGACACCGCCGCCAGCTACGAGCCCTACCCGGGAATCCGCCCGGACTGGCCGGTCCTCACGATCGGTATGGTCCTCATCGTCGCCCTCGTGATGGCCGGAGCCGCCGGCGCCGCGCGGCTGGCGCTCGGCACGTCGAGGAGCGATGCGTCACCCCGACCGTCCGCCATCGCAACGCTGGCCAGCCGGGCCGGCTTCGGCGCCCCCGTGGTGGTCGGTACGCGGTTCGCGCTGGAGTCCGGGCGGGGCAAGACCGCGGTGCCAGTACGGCCGGCGCTGTTGGGCGCCGTGATCGGCGTCCTCGGCGTGATCGGGGTGTTCACGTTCTCGCATGGCGTGACGGACGCCGCGACGCACCCGGAGCGGTTCGGCCAGACGTTCCAGCTCGGCGCCTTCATCGGCATCAACGGGCAGGACTTCGCGCCGGTCAGGCCGGTCTTCGATGCGATCGCCAAGGACGGCGACGTGGCCGGCGTGGACGACGCCCGGACCGCCGTCGCCACCGGCCCCGGGGGCGGGGCGTCGATCTCGTTGTGGGAGTACGGACCCGGGACCAAGCCCTTGCCGGTCGTGATCACTTCAGGCCGCATGCCGACCACCTCGTCGGAGGTCGTGCTCGCGCCGAGGACGCTTGCTGCGCTGCACAAGTCGGTGGGTGACCAGGTACGGCTGATCGGCAGCAGGTCGGGCTCGAAGACGTTCACCATCACCGGCGCCGGGCTCGTCCCGCAGGGACCGCACAACGGCTACGCCGACGGCGGGTGGATCACCACGGGCGGCTTCGACTCGATCTTCAACGGCTACAAGTACCGGATCGAGCTCGTCGCGGTGCGCCCGGGATTGAACCCCGAGGCGGTGTCGGCATCGCTGGCCACGGCGGTGCACAAGGCCGTGCCGGCGGCCGAGGGCCTCACGTTCGACAAGCCCGACCCGCTGACCGAGTTGGCCGTGCTCCGGCAGGTGCAGTCGATGCCGATCGTGCTGGGCTGCTTCCTGGCATTGCTCGCCATCGGAGCGGTCGGTCACGCGCTCGGCACGGCCGTGCGCCGCCGGTCCCTCGACATCGCCGTGCTGCGCGCTCTCGGGATGAC
>JBKPQU010000346.1:0-3238 GCA_046734255.1 Actinomycetota bacterium | reverse complement strand
CGCGTGGGACGGCGGGGCGGCGGGGCGGCATGGGCGGCGACTACCGGTTGAACCTCGGGAAGGCGCCGGCGCCGGCGTACACCGCGGCGTCGTCGAGCTCCTCCTCGATCCGAAGCAGTTGGTTGTACTTCGCCACGCGCTCCGACCGCGCCGGCGCGCCGGTCTTGATCTGCCCGCAGTCGGTGGCCACCGCGAGGTCGGCGATCGTGGTGTCCTCGGTCTCCCCGGAGCGGTGGCTCAGCATGCAGCGGTATCCGTTGCGGTGGGCCATCGACACGGCGTCCAGCGTCTCGGTCAGCGTGCCGATCTGGTTGACCTTCACCAGCAGCGCGTTCGCCGCGCCCTCGGCGATCCCGCGGCTCAGCCGGGCCGGGTTGGTGACGAACAGGTCGTCGCCGACCAGCTGGACGCCTTGGCCCAGCGCCTGCGTGATCGCGGTCCAGCCGTCCCAGTCGTCCTCGGCCAGCGGGTCCTCGATCGAGACCAGCGGGAAGGCGTCGGCCAGGCCCGAGTAGTACTCGACCATCTCGGTGGCCGAGCGCGGCTGCCCCTCGAACCGGTACCCGCCGTCGGCGTAGAACTCTGTGGCCGCCACGTCCAGCGCGAGCGCCACCCCGCTGCCAAGGCTGAACCCGGCCTTCTCCACCGCGACCGCGATCAGGTCCAGCGCATCCCGGTTGCTCGGCAGGCTCGGCGCGAAACCACCCTCATCGCCCAGCCCCGTGGCCAGGCCCTTGTCCTTCAGCACCCCGCGCAGCGTGTGGTAGATCTCCGCGCCCCAGCGGAGCGCCTCGCGGAAGCTGGCGGCGCCGATCGGCGCGATCATGAACTCCTGGATGTCGACACCGCTGTCGGCGTGCGCACCCCCGTTGAGGATGTTCATCATCGGCACGGGCAGCAGGTGGGCGCCCGGCCCACCGACGTACCGGAACAGCGGCAGCCCCGAGGACTGCGCGGCCGCCCGGGCCACCGCCAGCGAGACCCCCAGGATGGCGTTCGCCCCCAGCCCGCCCTTGTTGTCGGTGCCGTCCAGGTCGAGCATCGCCTGGTCGACCAGCCGCTGCTCGGAGGCCTCGAAGCCGACCAGCGCGGGACCGATCTGCTCCAGCACCGCCGAGACCGCCAGCTCGACCCCCTTGCCGCCGTAGCGGCCCGGGTCGCCGTCCCGCCGCTCGACCGCCTCGAATGCGCCGGTCGAGGCCCCCGACGGGACCGCGGCGCGCGCGACGGTGGCGTCGTCCAGAGCCACCTCGACCTCGACGGTGGGGTTGCCGCGGGAGTCCAGGATCTCGCGTGCCACCACGGCTTCGATGGTTGCCATAGCTCTCCTCGATGCTCGCGGCCTACCCCGGGTCAGCCTATCCGCAGCCCGCCGTGGGCGGCGTTTGACTCGCTGTGATCACGCCGCGGTCGATCACGCCGGCAGTCGGCAGCCGCGGACGCGCGGTCGCCGGTTCAGGCGGGCTCGTAGACCGGCTCGCCGGCGACCAGCGTGAGGTCGACCCGGGTGTCCGCGATCTCGTCGGGGGGCACAGCCACCGGGTCACGGTCGAGCACGACGAGATCGGCGAAGGCCCCGACCCGGATCTGGCCGACGTCGGTCATCCCGGCGGCCACCGCCGAGCCGGCGGTGTAGGCGTGCAGCGCGGTGACGACGTCCAGCGCCTGCTCGGGGAGCAGCCGCGGCGGGCGGTCCGGCGTGTCCGGCCGGTCCTCCGGCGCGCAGCGGTTCACCGCGACGTGGACGGCGGCCAGCGGGTCGGCGCTGGACACCGGCCAGTCGGAGCCCATCGCCAGCGGCACGCCCGCGCGGTGCAACTCGCCGAATGGGTACTGCCGCGCCGCGCGCTCGGGCCCGATGAACGGCAGGGTGAGCAGGTCCATCTGGGGTTCGTGGCAGGCCCACAGCGCCTGCGCGTTCGCGATCACGCCGAGCTCCGCCCAGCGCGCGACGTCGGACTCGGGGACGACCTGCAGGTGCGCGATCTGGTGCGGCAGGCCGAATCGCCCATTGGCGTCGCGCGCCGCCTGGAACGCCGTCAGGGTGTCGCTGATCGCGCGGTCGCCGATCGCGTGCACGTGGACGCCGAAGCCCGCGGCCTCGCAGCCGGTGACGACGGCGGCGAGCAGTTCGGGATCGAGGTAGGAGATCCCGCGGTTGTCACCGACCCCACCCCGCCCGTCGAGGTAGGGCTCGTGCATCGACGCGGTGAACGACTCGATCACGCCGTCCAACATGATCTTCACCATCCGGGCGCGGAGCCGGACCCGCCCCCCGGCCTGCGCGACCTCGGCGCTGGCCCGCTCTACCGCCGCTCTGCGGGTGACGAGCCGGGCGACCTGCGCGGGGACCTCGGCGGGCGCGAGGCCGCGCGGCCACCACAGCGCGCCGGTGACGTCGGCAGTGAGCCGGCCGTCGGCCTGCGCGGCGAGGTAGAGGTCGAGGCAGTCGGCGATGCCCGAGTCGCCGACGATCGCCTCCGTCCAGCCGGTGACGCCGAGCCCGTGCATGTACCTCAGCGCCTCCGCCAGCGCTGCGTCCAGCTCCTCCCGAGTCGGGGCCGGCAGGAACTCCTCGAACAGGTCCATCGCGGCCTCGTGCAGGGTTCCGGTCGGTGACCCGTCGGGGTCGCGCTCGATCCGGCCGCCGGCCGGATCGGGGGTGCCGGCGTCGATCCCGGCCAGGCGCAGCGCCGCGCTGCTCACCCAGGCCGAGTGGTGATCGCGGTTCGGCAGGAACACCAGCCGGTCGCCGACGATGTCGTCCAGCAGCTGCGCGCGGGGCATCCCGCCGGGGAACGTCGCCATCGACCAGCCGCCGCCGAGCAGCCAACCGGACGGCGTCCGGGCGGCGTAGTCGGAGATCGTGGTGAGCACGTCGGCGACCGCCACCCGTTCGGTCAGGTCCAGCCGCAACCGTTCCAGGCCGCCGTCCACCGGGTGCGCGTGCGCGTCGATGAAGCCGGGCAGCAGCATCCGCCCGGCCAGGTCGATCCGCTCAGCGTCTGCGCCGATCGCGGCCTCCACCTCGACGTCGGTACCGACGGCGACGATCCGGCCGCCGCGGACGCCGACCGCGCTCGGCCACCGCACGGGTTCGGCACGGCCGTCCCGCCACCCGGTCCAGCGCGGCGGCGGCAGCACGCGGCCGCCGGTGAGCAGCAGCTCGCGGAATCCGTCGGCGCTCACCGGGCACCGCTCGCTGACGCGGGGCCCTTCGGCGCCGCGGGCCCCAGGC
>JBKPQU010000345.1:0-6540 GCA_046734255.1 Actinomycetota bacterium | reverse complement strand
GCCCTGACGCTTGGTGTACCGCAGCAGCACTCCGCTGATCACCGCCATGACCACCAGGACGACCACCAGCTGGACGACGTGCGTGTGCGCGTTCACGATCACGTTCATGCCGTAGATCGACGAGATCGCCGTGATCGGCAGGGTGACCGCGGCCAGCACGGCCAGCCGCTCGCCGGCGATCATCATCTTCGTGTCCGTTCGGGTGCGGAACAGGTCGATCACGCCGGTGAGGAACTCCTGCTCGCCGTCGGTCATCCGGTGCACCCGCTGGAACATGTCCTCCAGGTCGGAGATCAGGTCGTCGTCCGGGATCGGCAGGACGTGGACCAGCCGGTGCATCCGCGCGAGCACCTCGGTGGAGTGCGAGGCCATGGTCCGCACGGTGAGCAGCTCGTGCCGGATCTTGAACATCTCCTCCAGGTTCGACTCCGGATCGGAGAGGCTGCCCGCCATCACCCGGGTCTCCAGCGCGGCCACACGCCGGGCGACGTCCTGGACGACGAGCCGCTGCCGCAGGGCGATGAGCGACACCAGCGCGTGCGCCAGCTGGGTCGGGGTCTCCGGCCAGATCCGCCGGGCCTCCATCCGCTGCAGGGTCTCGTTCACCTCCTGCATCAGCGCCTCCTGGGGGACGACCGGGTTCGCCGGCCCGTGCACGGTCACCAGGAAGCGCGCCCCGATGAATTGGTCGATCTCCAGCAGGTGCGCGTGGCCCTGGACCTGGACCAGTGGGCGGTGCAGCACGACGAAGATGTGGTCGGGGTAGCCGTGCACCATCGGCATGTGGTTGCGCTCGCGGCACACCTCGAGCGCCACCGGGTGGAAGCCGAACACCTCCCGCAGCACGTCGCCGGCCTCCTCGCTCCACTGCGGGACGTCCAGCCAGACGTAGCCGTCCTCGCGTTTGAGCAGGGTGGCGGCCTCCGTCACGGGATGGTCCTCGATGGCCGTGGCGTTGACGAATCGCAGCTGCATGGACCTCATTCTCGCCGGGCACCTCGACCACGCCACGCCTGCCGTGCCGTGCTTGGATGTCGGAACGATGCCCGAGACCTCCGACCTGGAGACCCTGCGCCGCTGGGAGGCCAGCGGGGCGGTCTGGCGCATCGCTGACCGGCGTTCCGGCTCGGTCGAGGTCGCGCTGCTCACCTGCGACGGCGGCGAGGAGGTGGGGCGACTGCTCAGCAGCGACCCCGCCCTCCTCGACTACGTCGGCTCGTGGACCGGCAGCGACGACCCGCTGCGCCAGCCGGACTGATCAGTCGGGCTGGGCGAGGGTCCGACGGTGGTCGGCGACGGCCAGCCGGGACAGCGCGACCGCGGCGACCAGCAGGCCGAAATCGCGCAGGGCGACGTCGTAGTAGCCCGGGATGAGCAACAGGTTGAGGATGATCCCGGCGAGCCACGCGGCGACGAGGAGCGCGCCGTAGCGCGGGATCACGGCGACTACGACGCCTGCCACGATCTCGATCACGCCCACGGCGTACATGGCCTGCTGGGCCGTGCCGGGCACCAGGTCGTTGATCGCCGGTGCGAGGTACGCCGGCCAGCTGACCAGGAGGTTCGCGAACTTGTCCAGCCCGAAGATGATCGGGGCCACGGTGAAGATCGTCCGGAGCAGGAGGAACGCCTGCCGGTTGGGGTCGCTGCCGAGCAGGCCGGGGCGGGAGTCGCTTGGTGCGTGCGCGGTGGCCATGGTCGTCCCTTCTAAAGTCGTTAGATCACGTCTTTAGAGTCTCTGGAGCGAACGTTCTTTTGTCAATCGCAACGTGCTTTAGAATCTTGGCGTGGATCGATCGACGCTGCCCCGGCGCCTGGCCGCCCTGGCCACGCTGGTCGACCCGGTGCGCCGATCCTTGTACGACCTGGTGGTCCGCAGCCCGACGCCGGTCGGTCGGGACGAGGCTGCGCAGGCGCTGGGCCTGAGCCGGCGGACCGCGGCCCTGCACCTGGACCGCCTGGCCGAGGAGGGCCTGCTCGACGTGGAGTACCGCCGCCTCAGCGGGCGCACCGGGCCCGGCGCGGGCCGTCCGTCCAAGCTGTACTCGCGGCCGGCCGCCGAGATCGCCGTCCACCTGCCGCAGCGCCGCTACGACCTGGCGGCTCAGCTGCTGGCGACCGCAGTCGAGGCGTCCGCGGACTCGGGGGAGCCCGTGCAGGAGGTGCTGTCCAGGCTGGCCGCCGACACCGGTCGAAGCGTCGGCGTGGAGGCGCACACCTTCGACGAGGCGCTGGAGGAGTTCGGCTTCGAGCCGCGGACGGACGACAAGGGCGGCATGACGCTGGCGAACTGCCCCTTCCACACCCTCGCGCGCGATCACACCGCGCTGGTCTGCGGCCTGAACCTGGAGCTCATGCGCGGCATCGCGGACGGCGTCCCGGGCCGCACCCGCGAGGTCGTGCTCGACCCTGGCGAGGGCCGGTGCTGCGTGCGCGTGATGCCGGCCGCCGGCTGAGCCGGAACCCTTTCCCGGACGGTCGATCGGGGTGTTGCGCGGGGGTAGTGCCGCGCCGCGGTTATCTTCGGGACGTGGTCGTGGACTCGACGCTCGAGGACGTCCGCGACTCCGACGCCAACCGTCGCGGGCGGGTGGTCCGGCGGGTGGCCGTGGCCGCGATGGCGGTCGTCGTCGTGCTGGGTGCCGTCGGGCTGTTCGGCGTGCGGTCGGCGACCGTCCAGTCGGGCGGGGACGGCTACCGGCTCGAGGTGGTCTACGCCCGGCTGGCGCGGGCCGGCATGGACGTGCCCTGGCAGGTGACGGTCACCCATCCCGGCGGCTTCCGGGGGCCGGTCACGCTCGCCACGACCAGCAGCTACTTCGACATGTTCGAGACGCAGGGATTCCGGCCGGCACCGGACAGCGAGACGACCGGGCTGCGGTACTACTACCAGACGTTCTCCCCGCCGCCGGGGAACACCTTGCGGGTGGTGTTCGACGCCTACATCCAGCCGGCCAGCCAGATCGGCAAGAGCGCGACGACGGTACTGATCATCGATGGGCGTGCGGTGGCCCGGGTCAGCTACCGCACGTGGCTGTCGCCGTGACCGGGGACGTCGTGCCTGCCGCGGAGGAGGTCGCCTGATGGAGATCGTCTTTCGCGCGCTGTTCGTCTACGTGTTCCTCTGGGCGGTCACCCGCGCGGTCGGCCGGTCCACGCTGGGAGAGCTGAGCACGTTCCAGCTCCTGCTGTACATCACGATGGGGGACCTCGTGCAGCAGGGCGTCACCCAGCAGGACTTCTCCGTCACGGGTGCCGTGCTGGCCGTCTCCACGTTCGCGGTGCTGACCGCGGGCATCGCACTGGTGAACCGCACGTGGCATGCCGCGCGACCGATCACCCACGGCATGCCGATCGTGCTCCTCCGGAACGGGCAGCTGGACACGGACGCGCTCCGCGCCGAGCGGCTCGCCGTCCACGACCTCTTCGCCGCGGCCCGCGAGCAGGGGATCAAACGGCTGCGGGACGTCGAGCTGGCCGTGCTGGAGGCCGACGGCAAGATCTCCTTCTTCGCCAGCGGGCCCGGCGAGTCCAGCGGCGCTCCGGAGCCGCCGTCGACCGGCTGAGTCGCTGACGCCGCTCAGCCGCGCAGGTGGTCGGCGGCCACGCGGAGGTCGTCGACCAGGGCCTCGTAGGCGTCCGTCCGGTCTTCGCCGCGCAGGCGGAGGATCGACGACGGGTGGACGGTGGGGAGGTAGTCCCACGGCGGCCCGCCGTCCTCCGCCAGGATGATCTTCCCTCTGTGCTGGGTCACCCGGAATTCCTTGCCCAGCAACGACTTCGCGGCGGTCGCGCCGAGCAGGACGACGAGCCGGGGGTCGACGATCCGCAGCTCCGCGTCGAGCCAGGGCCTGCAGGCGATCATCTGTCCGAGTTCCGGGGCCTGGTGGATGCGGCGCTTGCCGGCGGTCCGGAACCGGAAGTGCTTGACCGCGTTGGAGACGTAGGTCGCGGAGCGGTCGATGCCCGCGTCGGCCAGCGCCTCGTCCAGCATCCGGCCGGCCGGGCCGACGAACGGGACGCCCTGCCGGTCCTCCTGGTCACCCGGCTGCTCTCCGACCAGGGCGATGGGGCAGCCGGCCGCACCTGCGGAGAACACCACCTGGGTCGCGGGCTCCCACAGCTCGCATCCGCGGCATGCCGGTGCCGCCGCCCGCAGCTCGTCCAGGTCGTCGGTGTCCGGCACCCACTGATCGGCCCCCGGCCGACGGGTCTTCGCCGCTGCCATGCACCACAGCATGGACCGCGCTCGCCGTCCCGCCAGCGGATGCCGCCGACCGGCTCGGCTCGCGGCCCGCGGCAACCGGCGTGAGGGTGGAAGGACCGCTTGGAAGGGAGGCACACCATGTCCGTGACCGCGTTCCAGGACCTTCCGCTGGCCGACCGTGACCGCAGCTGGGACGGCGATGCCGCCGACAAGCGCGTGCGCGCGTGGGCCGGCGTGGAGGGCGAACCGAACCAGAAGTACCGGGACGCCCATGTCTGGTACGACAAGGAGAACAAGGACAACTTCACCGCTTACAAGCTGCTGATCGCCGACGTCGTCGACGGCAAGCTGGTCGCCGTCCCGCGCGGCGTGATGGCGGCCGCGGCCGTGATGCAGGGCTCCCGGGGAGGCGTCGATCTCCCCCGCCAGGACATCGACCGCGTGAAGAGCCACCTGGCGAAGTACTACGCGAAGATGGGCGACACCGCGCCCTGGGATGACTAGCCCCGCGAGTCCGCCCTCAGATGTCGATCGGCGGCCCGGGATCGGGGATGGGCGGCGTATCCGGTCCCGGCGGCGGGGGGATGTCCGGACCCGGCTCCGGCGTCGGAGCCGGCGGCTGCGGTCCCGGTGACGGCGGGTGCGGGTCCGGCGGGCTGGGCGGCACCGGCTCGGTGGCGCCCGGCAGCGGCGCCGGCTGCGGTCGGCTGAGGACGGCGGGAGCGGCAGTGGTCGTCACGTAGCCATCCTGGGTGCGCTCGACGGGGCTGTCATCCGCACGCGCCGTCCCTCGCCACCGGCGCCGACATGCAGGCGCCGACGGCCGCCGCCTGCCCCGGCGCGTGTGAGAGCCTTCGGCGCATGACGACGTCCACCGAGCCGGTCACTCACCCCGGCAGGGCCCGGACGGCGACGCTCGTCGTGCTGGGGCTGACGGTCGCGCAGCTCGCGATCGGCACGTTCGTGCCCGGCCTGGAACAGTTCGCCGGGAAGGCGTTCGGCGCGCGGCTGCTCGGCTACCCGCTGATGATGCTCCTGCTGCCGGCGATCTGGTGGCTGGCGCGCCGGCGCCGCGGCGGCACCGAGCCCCTGCCCTGGACGGCGTTCTGCCTGCTGATGCTGCCGTTCCTGATCGACGTCACCGGCAACACGCTCGACCTGTACGACACGGTCTACTGGTGGGACGACGCGAACCACTTCGTGAACTGGTTCCTGCTCTGCCTCGGCAGCGGCCTGCTCCTGCTCGGCCCGACCCGGGCATGGCCGAGATGGGCCTTCGCGCTGCTGGTCGCGGGCCTGGGGGCGCTGCTCGCCGTCTGGTGGGAACTGGGGGAGTGGTACACGTTCATCCGGCACGGCACCGAACTCGACACCGCCTACCGGGACACCCTCGGCGATGAGTTCCTCGGGACGCTCGGCGGCGCACTGGCCGGCATCCTGCTCGCCGTCCGGTCGCGGCGGGAGCCGCCGGTCACGCCGTGACGGCTGCCTCGTGCGGACGGGTGAGGCGCAGCTGGCTGACGTCGAGGTAGCCCGCCCGGAAGCCGGCCTCGCTGTAAGCCAGGTAGTACTCCCAGGTGCGCCGGAAGCCGTCGTCGAACCCCTGTGCTGCAATCGTCGTCCAGTTCGCCAGGAACCGTTCGCGCCAGCACTGCAGGGTCCGCGCATAGTGCGTCCCGAGGTCACGGCGGCCTGCGATGCGCAGCGTGGTGTGCGCGGCGAGGGCCTCCTCGATGGCCCGGATCGAGGGGATCAGGCCGCCGGGAAAGATGTAGGTACTGATCCAGGTGGACAAGTCGCGGCTGACCAGCATCCGCTCGTGCGGCATCGTGATCGTCTGCAGCGCGGCCCGGCCGCCGGGCAGCAGCAGACGGTCCACGGTGGCGAGGTAGGTCGCCCAGAACTCCGCGCCGACGGCCTCGATCATCTCGACGCTGACCACGGCGTCGTACCGGCCGGTGGCCTCCCGGTAGTCCTGGAGGAGAACCCGGACCCGGTCGGCCACGCCGGCCTCACGGACCCGTTGCAGGGCCAGGTGCTGCTGCTCGGCCGACAGGGTGAGTGAGGTGACGCTCGCGCCGCGCTGGGCGGCGCGGAGCGCCAGCGAACCCCAGCCGGTACCGATCTCCAGGACGTTGCTGCCCGCCCGGACGCCCGCGTCGTCGAGGATGCCGTCGATCTTGCGAAGCTGGGCGCTGCGCAGGTCGGTGTCCCACGGGTCGAACCAGGCGCCGGAGTAGGTCATCGTGTCGTCGAGGAACGCCGCGAACATCTCGTTCGACAGGTCGTAGTGGGCGTGGGTGTTCCGCCGGGCGACCGTCGCGGTGTTGGCC
>JBKPQU010000344.1:0-5283 GCA_046734255.1 Actinomycetota bacterium | reverse complement strand
TGCGGCAGCTGGTCGACACGCGCAACGAGCTCGACTCGGCGGCCTACCAGGTCGAGAGGCGGCTCAGCGAGCTCGGCGACTCGGTGCCGGTGCACGAGAAGGCGAGGGCCGAACAGCTCGTCGCCGACGCCCGGCAGGCGCTGAAGGACGACGACGCATCACTGGCTCGACTGCGCGGCCTGGTCTCCGAGCTGCAGCAGGCGTACCACTCGCTGGGCGCGGGCACCGGCGGCGGGCCGGCCGGCGACTCCGGGGTCGCCCGGGACGGCAGCGATACGGGCGCGGGGAACGACGACATCATCGATGCCGAGTTCACGACCCGGTGAACCCGATGACCGACCAGCAGGCGGAGACCGCCGGTCCGGGCACCGCCGATCAGGGGACCGCGGAGTCAGGTCAGGACGTCGATGCGCAGAGCGGCGACCTGGACCGTCGCCTCGCCGAGCTGGAGGACCGCTGGCGACGGGCCGTCGCCGACCTGGACAACATGCGCAAGCGGGTGGCCGGCGAGTCGGCCCGTCAGCGGGAGGCAGAACGAGCCCGCGTGACCACGGAGTGGCTGCCCGTCCTGGACAACCTCGACCTGGCCCTCCAGCACCCCGACGCGGACCGGGACGCGCTCCTGGAGGGAGTCAGGGCGATCCGGAACCAGGCCCTGGCGGTGGTCTCCCGGCTGGGGTACCTGCGGTACGGAGAGCCGGGCGTGCCCTTCGACCCGGCCCGGCACGAGGTAGTGGCCACCGAGCCGGCGTCGACCGAGGTCGAGGCCGGGACGGTGACGCGGGTGGTCCGGCCGGGGTACGCCGGGAACGAGCGGCAGCTCCGGCCGGCGGCCGTGATGGTGGCCACGAGGGGCGAGTGATGCCCCCCGCGACTCGGAGCCAGGACTACTACGCGACCCTCGGCGTCCCACGGACGGCGTTGCAGGAGGAGATCCAGCGGGCGTATCGGAAGCTGGCCCGCACCTACCACCCCGACGTCAACCACGACCCGGAGGCCGAGGATCGATTCAAGGAGATCTCTCAGGCGTACGACGTCCTTTCCGACCCCGACACCAGGCGCCGTTACGACGCGTTCGGGCCCGACTTCCGTCAGGTGCCGGAGGGCGTCGACCCGCAGACGTGGGCGAGGGCACGCGCGCAGTCCGCCGCCGGAACGGGTACCGGGCCTTCCCGACGGCGAACGGCCGGTGCCCGCGCGGGCGCCTCGGCCGGAGGCTTCCCCGGCACCGGTGGAACCGGCGACTTCCCGGGAGACCAGGGCTTCTGGACCAGCGGGGACGAGTTCGACCTGGAGGACCTGTTCGGCGATCTGTTCTCCGGCCGCCAGCGTCGCGGCCGTGGACCCGTTCCCGGAGCCGACCAGGAGGTCGAGGTCGAGATCGGGGTCGAGGAGGCCTACTCGGGGACCCGGCGCTCGATCAGCATCTCCGGTCCGGGCGGAGAGCGGACCCTCGACGTCACGATCCCGGCGGGGGTCACCGACGGTCAGCGCATCCGGCTCCGGGGGCAGGGCGCCACCGGCAGCGATGGTGGTGCCGCGGGAGACCTCTATCTCGTCGTCCGGATCGCGCCCCATCCGCGCTACCGGATCGAGGGACGCGACATCCACGCCGACCTCCCGCTCGCGCCGTGGGAAGCCGCACTCGGAGCGGCCGTGCCCGTCGACACCCCGGGCGGCGAGGCCAAGGTGACTGTGCCGCCCGGCACCTCGTCCGGCCGACGGATCCGGCTGCGCGGACGCGGGCTGCCCAACCCCCGGGGCAGGCCCGGGGACTTCTACGCGGTCGCGAAGGTGATGGTGCCCGACCGCGTGAACGACGACGAGCGCCGGCTCTTCGAGCAGCTCGCAGCGGTGTCCCACTTCGACCCGAGGAGGCGGCGATGACCTCCCCGGTGAGGTATCCGTTGGTCCGCCGACGGCCGGCCGTCATCCTCTTAGACCTGGACTCCTTCGCCCGGGCCGCGGGCGCGCATCCTGATCACGTCCGGCGGCTGGTCGCCCTCGGCCTGCTCGAACCGCAGCGTGCCGCTGAGGGCGGCGACCTGTGGTTCTCGCCCTCCGAGATCCTCGCGCTCGCCCGGATCCAGCGGCTGCGGGCCGGTCTGGCCGTCAACTACGCCGCCCTCGGCCTCGTCATCGACCTGCTCGACCGGGTCGCGGCGCTGGAAGCCGAGGCGCGCACCGAGCGCCCGAGCCGGCGCCGCGCACAGCACACCTCAGACATCACCGGAGGAGAACTGTGGACCTCAACCGCCTGACCCAGAAGTCCCAGGAAGCCGTGCACGACGCGCAGACCAAGGCGTTGCGCTTCGGACACACGGAGGTCGACGGCGAGCACCTCCTCCTGGCCCTGCTCGAGCAGCGTGAGGGCATCGCCGTCCGGCTTCTGGAGGCCGTGGGTGCCGAGCCGGACCAGATCCACGGCCAGCTGGAGGCCGAGCTGTCGCGGCGACCACGGGTCACCGGTGCAGGCGCGCCTGCGGGTCAGGTGTTCGTGACCCAGCGGCTGTCGCGCGTGTTCGACGCCGCTGAGAGGGAGGCGCAGCGCCTCAAGGACGAGTACGTCTCTGTAGAGCACTTGCTGCTGGCGCTGGTCGACGAAGGTGCGCAGACCGCGGCGGGTCGCGTGCTGCGCGAACACGGGATCACGCGGGAGCGCCTGCTGGAGGCGCTGACGTCGATCCGCGGCAACCAGCGCGTCACGTCGGCGATGCCCGAGGTCACGTACGAGGCGCTCGAGAAGTACGGCCGCGACCTGGTGGCGGACGCGCGGGCCGACAAGCTCGACCCCGTCATCGGCCGGGACGGCGAGATCCGGCGCGTGGTGCAGATCCTGTCGCGGAAGACGAAGAACAACCCGGTGCTGATCGGCGACCCGGGCGTCGGCAAGACGGCGATCGTCGAGGGGCTGGCTCAGCGGATCATGCGGGGGGACGTGCCCGAGGGGCTGCGGGACAAGGTCGTCTTCGCGCTCGACATGGGATCGCTCGTCGCCGGGGCGAAGTACCGCGGCGAGTTCGAGGAGCGCCTCAAGGCCGTCCTCGCCGAGGTCCGGGCGGCCACGGGCCGCATCCTCCTGTTCGTCGACGAGATGCACACGGTGGTCGGAGCCGGCGCCGCCGAGGGCTCCATGGACGCGGGCAACATGCTGAAGCCGATGCTGGCCCGCGGCGAACTGCACATGATCGGCGCGACCACGGTGGACGAGTACCGCAAGCAGGTCGAGCCCGACGCGGCGCTGGAGCGCAGGTTCCAGCCGGTGCTCGTGGACGAGCCGTCGGAGGAGGACGCCGTCTCGATCCTGCGGGGGCTGCGGGAGCGGTTCGAGGTCTACCACGGCGTCAAGATCCAGGACGCCGCCCTCGTCGCCGCCGTGGTCCTGAGCCACCGCTACATCACCGACCGATTCCTCCCCGACAAGGCGATCGACCTCGTGGACGAGGCGTGCGCCATGCTCCGCACGGAGATCGACTCGATGCCGGCCGAGCTCGACGAGCTCTCCCGGCGCGTGCGCAGGCTCGAGATCGAGGAGGCCGCCCTCGCCAAGGAGGACGACCCGGCCAGCCGGGACCGACTCGAGACTCTGCGCAGGGAGCTCGCCGACCTGCGGGCCGAGGCCGACGCGCTGCGCGCGCAATGGGAGGCGGAGCGGCAGGCGCTACGCCGGGTGCAGGAGTTGCGGCAGGAGGTCGAGCAGGTGCGCCGGCAGGCCGAGGACGCCGAGCGCGGCTACGACCTGCAGCGCGCCGCGGAGCTCCGGCACGGTCGGCTTCCTGAGCTGGAGCGACGGTTGCGGGCCGAGGAGGACAAGCTCGCTTCGAAACAGGGCAGCCATCGCCTGTTGCGCGAGGTGGTCACGGAGAGCGAGATCGCCTCGATCGTCTCCCGCTGGACCGGGATCCCCGTCAGCCGACTGACGGAGGGCGAGCGGGAGAAGCTGCTCCGGCTCGACGAGGTGTTGCACGAGCGGGTCGTCGGGCAGGACGAGGCCGTTCAGCTGGTCGCCGACGCCGTCATCCGGGCCCGATCGGGCGTGAAGGACCCACGCCGCCCGATCGGGTCGTTCCTCTTCCTCGGCCCGACCGGAGTGGGCAAGACGGAACTGGCCCGGGCTCTCGCCGAGGCCCTCTTCGACACCGAAGAGAACATGGTCAGGATCGACATGAGCGAGTACCAGGAGCGCCACACCGTGAGCCGCCTGGTCGGGGCGCCGCCCGGTTACGTGGGCTACGAGGAGGGCGGCCAGCTCACCGAGGCGGTGCGGCGCAAGCCCTACTCCGTGGTGCTCTTCGACGAGATCGAGAAGGCGCACCCCGACGTCTTCAACACGCTGCTGCAGGTGCTCGACGACGGCCGGCTGACGGACGCCCAGGGCCGGACCGTGAACTTCCGCAACACGATCATCATCATGACGTCGAACATCGGCTCCTCCTTCCTCCTGGAGGGCCTGACGCCGGCGGGCGAGATCGCCGAGGAGGCGCGCGCCACCGTGATGTCCGCGCTGCGATCCACATTCCGGCCCGAGTTCCTCAACCGGCTCGACGAGACCGTGCTCTTCGCGCCGCTCACGCTGGAGGAGATCGAGCGGATCGTGGATCTGATGTTCGCCGATCTCCGGGCGAGGTTGGCGGATCGCCGGATGACGCTCGAGGTGAGCGACCAGGCCCGGCGCTTCATCGCCGAGCAGGGCTTCGACCCCGTCTACGGCGCGCGCCCGCTGCGCCGATACATCGCCCGCCAGGTGGAGACACGCATCGGCCGAGCCTTGCTCACCGGCGACGTACGGGACGGCGCCGCTGTCCGAGTGGAACTGAGCGACAGCGAGCTGGTCGTGGGTTACGAGAACCCGCCGCAGACCGACGCCGAGATCGACACCGGGATCGACGGTGAGAGACATGCGCGCGTCGACGACGCTGCCGATGCCGACACCGCGTTGGAGGAGGCGCTGACATGAGCGAGACCAGCATCCGTACCACCTCGGTGGTCGTGTGCCCGAAGTGCGGTCGCCGGAACAGGGTCCCCGCCGTGGCCGAGGGTGTTCCGACGTGCGGCAACTGCGGGGCCGGACTGCCGTGGATCGCGACCGCCGGCGATCGGGACTTCGCGGACGTCGCCGAGCAGTCGGGCATCCCGGTCCTGGTGGACGTCTGGGCGCCATGGTGCCTGCCCTGCCGGATGGTCAGCCCCGCGCTGGAGCAACTCGCGCGCGAGCTCACCGGTAGGGTCAAGCTGGTCAAGGTCAACCTGGACGAGGCGCCGCAGCTGTCCCAGCGGTTCGAG
>JBKPQU010000343.1:0-7278 GCA_046734255.1 Actinomycetota bacterium | reverse complement strand
GTGTGCCGCCAGTACTGACCGCCCGGCTCGTCCTGCGCGTCCAGCAGCACGACCTGCGCGCCGGCCCGCCAGGCGGCCACGGCGGCGGCCAGCCCCGCCGGACCCGCGCCGACGACGAGGACGTCGGCACTCGCACGGGCGGGTCGTGCGGGCCGTTCATCGCCGGCCTCGCCTTCCGGGGGTCCCCACCCCTCCCCTTTCAGGGGACCCCAGGCGCTGCTTCGCACCCGCATCCCCGGACGCGCGGGGATCAGGCAGGCCCGCTCGTCCGGCCGCCCGTCGATCCGGACCAGGCAGTCGAAGCAGACGCCGATCCCGCAGAAGAGCCCGCGCGGCCGGCCGCCGAACCGCGTCGTCCTCCACGACGGCGCCCCCGCCGCCCACAGGGCCGCGCCCACGCTCTGCCCGGGGGTGAACGGGATGCGCCGGCCGTCGAGGTCGAACCCGGCCCGGCCGTCGTCCCGGCCGTCGTTCCGGCCGTCGTTCCGGCCGTCGTTCCGGCCGTCGTCCGGAGTCATGCGGCGCCGAACCGGTCCGGTCGGAACGGCGCGAGATCGATCTCCGGCGACCGGCCGGTGAGCAGGCCGGCGATCAGCTGGCCGGTCCCGGTGGCCAGGCCGATCCCGGCGCCCTCGTGCCCGCAGGCGTGCAGCAGTCCCGGCGCCCGGGGATCCGGGCCGATCAGCGGTAGGTGGTCCGGGGAGTACGGCCGGAAGCCCCGGTAGGCGCGGATGACCCGCGCGCGGCAGAGCACGGGGAACAGCCGCACGGCCTGGACGGCCAGCCGGCGCAGCACGGCCATCGGGATCGCCGGGTCGAAGCCGACCCGCTCGCGGCTGGCGCCGATCAGCACCGTGCCGCTCGGCGTCCCCTCGACCACCGGGCTGGACGCCAGCCCCGCGACGTCGCTGGCGACGTCGCCGACGTACTCCGCGGCGTAGACCTTGTGCCGGATCAGCGGCGGCAGCGGCTGGGTGACCAGGACGACGCCGCGGCGCGGCTCCACCGGGACGTCCAGGCCGGCCAGCGCCGCCACGCTCCCCGCCCAGGTGCCGGCCGCGTTCACCACCGCGCCGGCGGCGAGGTCGCCGTCCGGGGTGCGCACGCCGACCACCCGCTCGCCGTCCCGGAGCATCCCGGTGACCTCCACCCCCGTCCGGACCGTGGCGCCGAGGCGCCGGGCCGCGGACAGCATGCGGGCGGTGGCCAGCATCGGCTGCACCTGGCAGTCCTCGGGGTAGGCGAGGCCGCCGGCCAGGCCCGGCGCCAGGTACGGCTCGTGATCCGCGAGCTCCCCGGGGCCCACCTCGACGGCATTCACCCCCGCGTCGCGGTGCGCGGCGGCGAGCCGACCGGCCCCGGCCAGCCCTTCGGGGGTGGACGCGACGACGAGAGATCCCTTCGGCTCGAGCTCGAACCCCCCGTCCGCGCGGCCGATCAGCCCGCCGACATGCTCGGCGACGTCGTGCCAGCAGCGCAGCGAGAGCAGTGCCAGGTCCAGCTCGGGGCCGGGCGGCTTGTCGGAGAGCAGGATGTTGCCCTCGCCCGCACCGGTGGTCCCTCCGGCGATCGGGCCGCGGTCGACGACGGTGACCCGGAGCCCGGCCCGCGCCGCCGCCAGCGCGCAGGCCGCCCCGACGACCCCCGCACCGACCACGACCACGTCGGCACCCATCGGGTCAGCGTGCCACGCCGCCCGCCGGATCAGGCAACGATCACCGTGGTCACCGGCGTCCGGCGCATGGCAGGATTCCCGGCGTGCGGTCCTTCCTGATTAAGGTCGGGGTGAACGCGATCGCGATCTGGGTCGCCACGCTGATCGTCCCGGGGGTCGAGATCACCGGCGACACCTGGGCGAACAACCTGCTGACGCTGCTGGTCGTGGGCGCGATCTTCGGTGTGGTCAACGCGTTCATCAAGCCGTTCGTGAAGTTCTTCTCGTTCCCGTTCTACATCCTCACGCTCGGGCTGTTCGCTTTCGTGGTGAACGCGGCGATGCTGGAGATCGTCAACTGGGTCTCGGGGATCACGAACCTCAACTTCCACATCGACGACTTCTTCTGGTCCGCCCTGGGTGCCGCGGTCGTCGTGACGTTCGTGAGCATGATCCTGAACCTGCTGCTGCCCGACGGCGACTGACGTTCAGGAGCCCGGCAGGTCGGTGAACGTGTCCCGTTCCGCGGGTTGCTGCTGCTCGGGAGGCAGTGCGGGGTGCTGCTCCGATGGCCGCGGGCGCACCGCCTCCGGCGTCGATTCCCGCCGGGGTACCGGCGGCAGCTCCGCCGGCAGCTCGATCCGTTCGACGACCTCCTGACCGGTCAGCACGGCCGCGCCGGGCTCGGTGCTCCGCGGGATGGAGATCACCCACTCCAGCTCCCGCCAGCGGCCGTCGGCCGTGCGCAGACGGACCTGCACGGGCGCGGGCTGCGGTTCCTCCGCGTTCCGGATCTCGGTCAGCGACCGCAGGCGATCGAGATGCGCGGGGTCCGCCAGCGCGGCGATGCTCTGCCCGTGCACCTGCTCCGGCCGCCAGCCCAGCAGGTCGATCACGGCCTGCGAGGCGAACCGGATCCGCCCGGCGCCGTCGACCAGCACGACGAGATCGCCCGCGGAGTCCACGATGTGCTCGAAGACCTGCTCGAAGCTGAGGTCATCGAGCACCTCGCCCACGGCGTCGCGGCCGGCGGCCGAGGTGTCCGGATCATCCCGGGTCGCCCGGCCAAGCACCCCGCGCCACCACGTGGCGGCGCGCCGCGTCGCGTTCACCCGGGGTACCTCGGAACGCGCGTGCTCCGGCTTGAGCGGGCCCCCGGGACTCCTGCGACGCCGCCGCGCCGTGGCAGGATCTGCCTGCGGACCGGCCACCGGGGCGAGGAGTGAGCGTGGACGATCAGTGGTGGAGCGGGGGCCCGCCGCCGGAGCCTGCTCGCCCGTCCCGTCATCGTGACGGACCGCCCGCGGCCGACCTGCTCGACGGCCTGCGGCTGGAGGCCGCCCCGGACCCGCCGCTCCCCCGCCGGGGCCGGATGATCGTTGCCGCGATCGTCGTGGTGCCGATCCTGGCTGCGCTGGCCGTGGTGGCACTGATCCCCTGGGGTAGTGCCGGGCGCTCCGACCGCAGCGTGACGACGGCAGCCAGCGCCACGAGGTCGCAGGCGGCCGCGTCGGCACCCTCGACGCCGTCCGCCGCGGCACAGCCGACACCCACGCCGACCCCGAAGGGCGGCCTGCGCGAGATCTCCCCCGGCGAGGCGACCGGCATGCTCCAGCGGGCCGGCGTCAACCTCTCCGGCGCCGTCCAGCGGGCCTGGACGTGGACGGACGTCGACGGGCTCAACCTGCTCGCGGCCGCCTCGAGAACCGAGTTCCGCGGCGACGAGCACGCACCGCGGTTCACGCTCGAGTTCGCGCACCTTGCCGGCGTGGACACCCAGCCGCGCGCGCTCCGGGTCATGCGCGACCCGGACCTGCCCGAACGGTGCGACGGCGACGGGGCGCAGTCCTCGAGCGGCTTCACCGACGGCTCGGTGGCCGTCACCGACCTGGACGGCGACGGGATCACCGAGGTGTCCATCGGCTGGACCGCCCGGTGCGGAGGGGCGGACCAGCCCAGCACGGCCAAGCTCGCCCTGCTCACCAACGGCCGGAAGTTCATCCTGCGCGGCTCCGGGGTGCTCGGTGCTGGCGGCTCGATGGACCCCGACCCGGATGCCGGCGACTGGCCGCAGGCGTACCTGCGGCAGATGACGGCGCTGTTCCACCACCTGTACTACTGAGCCATCCGCCGCCCTACAGTCCCGGCCCGGTGTGGCCGTGGGTGATCCCTGCCGCGCTGGTGACCGGGCAGCGCGGGTCGGGTGGCTGCCCGCGCCAGGAGTCGCGGACCCATGCGTGCGCCGGGTCGTCGCAGAAGTCCATCGACCGCTGCTCGCCGCCGCCGGCGAGCACGTTCAGGTAGTACATCGGGTACCCGGGGGCGGCGGTGCACGGGCCGTGGTAGCCGTACGGGACGACGAACACGTCGCCGTCCCGGACGACGAGGGTCTCCGCGACCTCGTCCAGCCCCGCGGCGGCGTGATCCGGCCCGGTGTAGGTGGCGTGCATGCCGAACCCCTCGCGGCTCGGGGTGATCCCGTCCGGCCCCGCGATCCGGAAGAAGTAGATCTCCTCGTTGGCCACCGTGCAGCCCGGCGAGACGTCGTGCTTGTGCGGCGGGTAGCTGGACCAGTTGCCGGGAGGGGTGATCAGCTCGCAGGCCATCAGGCGCTCGGCGTGCTCCCAGACGCCGGGGACGCCGAAGTTCGTCACCTGCCGCGTGGACGGGCCGGCGCCGCGCACGTCGACCCGGACGTCGGCGGCCGGACCGTACAGGGGCGGCAGCCGGTGCTCGCAGCGGGACGAGGGGATCGCGACCTCCGCCCCATGGGCACTGATCATCCGGATCACGCTGTCCCTGCCGACGTAGGCGAAGTCGGTGACCCGCTCGAACACCGACCGCCGGCCGGTCAGCGCGTGGCGCGCCTCGGTCACTGCCGGTGCTGACGTCCTGGCGACCTCGATCGTCAGCCCGCCGGACAGCGGCAGCACGAAGGCCTCCGCCTCGCCGGTGTCCACCGTCCGCATCTCGCCCGGTTCCAGCCGCATCACCTGCAGCCCCGCGTACTCCCACCCGGCGATCTTCGGAGTGAGCAGCACGACGTCGCCGGACTCCGGACCGGCCAGACTCAACCACGGGTGATGCCAGGTCATGACAGCCCCTCTCCCGCGGCGGGGCGCCCTCGACGCCGTCCGGCACCACGCGCCGCCGATTGCGACAGTAGAGCAGTAGCCCACCGTGGTGCACTGGGCATGGCGCTCTCCCGCTTGTCCTGACCCTTCAGGGCTAACCCTCCCCTTTGGGATTGGTGGACGCGGGCGCAGGCCGACACAATGCTCAACCGGCCCGAATCGCCCGGGAGGAACCCGCATGCCAGCCGAGCCCGTAGCCGAACCGAGCGCCGCGGACACCGGGAACGACCGTGCGCTGGGCGTTGCCGTGGTCGGCTTCGGCTGGATGGGCGCCGTGCATGCCCGGTCCTACCTGAGGGTGGGCCATCACTTCGGGAACCTGCCGGCCGTCCGGCTGGTGGCGGTCGCCGAGGCCGAGGCCGACCGCCGGGACGACGCCGTGCACCGCTACGGGTTCGGTCGGGGCGTGAGCGACTGGCGGGAGCTGGCGGAGGATCCGCGGGTGCAGGCGGTCAGCATCACCGCACCGAACTGGCTGCACCGCGAGATCGGCACCGCCATGGCCGGGGCGGGCAAGCACGTCTGGATCGAGAAGCCGGTCGGGCTGACCGCCGAGGACGCCCGGGCCGTGGCCGAGGCGGTGTCGCGCGCCGGCGTCCGGTCCACCGTGGGGTTCAACTACCGCAACGTCCCCGCGGTGACCCGCGCCCGGGAGCTGATCGTCGCCGGAGCCATCGGCACCATCACGCATGCCCGGGTCCGCCTGTTCAGCGACTACGCCGCGCACCCCCTCGGCGCGCTGTCCTGGCGGTTCGAGCGCGAGCGGGGAGGCCCGGGGGTGCTCGGCGACCTGGCCTCGCACGGCGTCGACCTGGCCCGGTTCCTGCTCGGCGAGCTGGACAGCCTGATCGCCGAGACCGCCGTGTTCATCCCGCAACGCCCGAAGCCGTCCGGCGCGACCAGCCACTACGCCACCGCCGAGGGCGAACCCGCGCCGGTGGAGAACGAGGACTACGTCGCCTGCCTGGCGCGGACCACGGCGGGCGCCCGGCTGATCCTGGAGTCCAGCCGGGTCAGCGTGGGGGAGCAGTGCAACTACGGCTTCGAGGTCCACGGCACCAATGGCCTGCTGCTGTGGGACTTCCGCCGGATGGGCGAGCTCGGCGTCTCCGTCGGTGAGTCCTACCAGGACCAGTACGTCAGCACCGTGTTCACCGGGCCCGGGTACGGCGCCTACGACGCGTTCCAGCCGGGCGCGGCGCTGGCGATGGGGTTCGACGACCTCAAGGTGATCGAGGCGGCGAACTTCCTGCGCTCGATCGCCGACGGCCGGCCGCACGGGGCCACGATCGACGACGCCGTGCGCAGCGCGGTGGCGCTGGAGGCGATGGTCTCCTCCGCGCAGACCGGGCAGTGGGTGCGGCTGGCGCCCTGACCGCGGCTAGAACCGCAGACGATCGTGGAAAGAGATCGCGAGGAACACGAGCAGCCCGGTGCACCAGCAGACCAGCACGCCCAACAGCACCGACATCGGGTGGGCGGCGCGGGCGGGACCGCTGCGGTGCAGGCGCTCCGGCGGGATCCTCACCCGGCCCAGCACCCGCACCGTCAGCAGCCCGGCCAGAAGGGCCGCCAGCGGGACGATCCCGAACACCACGAGGAACGGCGGCCCGTCCGGACCGCTGCGCAGGAACAGCTGGTACTGCGCGACCAGCCCGACGCAGGCCCAGAACAGGTAGATCACGAAGTTGCGCGCGCGGAACGACCAGCGTGGCAGCAGGACCGCCTGCCGTGCCTTGTGCTCGGCGGCCTCGGCGTTCCGGCTGGCGCGCTGCGCCGCGTCCGCCGCGTGCTGCAGGGCGTCGTTCACCTCCACCTCGCCCTTGACCGGGATCGGTGTGAGCGCCGGACGCCGCACCTTCAGGCGCTCGCCGAGGTCGACCAACCGCTCGCCCTGCTGGTGCAGGAACCCCTCCAGGCGGTCCACCCGCGTGTCCAGGCCGGCGACGGCCTGCCGGCGATTCGCCGATCGCGCCTGCTCCGCCACGCGCAGGGAATCCAGCTCCCGCAGCAGCCCTACGTACTGCCCCCAGGACGTCACCTGCGCGTCGCCGGCGCCGACCACCTTGTCGTGGCGGGCCCTCGCCTCATCGGTCACGGCCGTCCCCCTCGGTGGCGCGGACGAACGGCACGATCAGCGTGGTCCGGTTCTCCTGCCGGTCGATCAGCAGCGCCCGGTTGCGCCGGGGCGACCATTCCGGCGCGCCGTCCCCGATCAGGTCGCGCAACGCCTCGCCGGTCACGTCCAGCGCGACCAGGCCGGAGACGTCCGCCACGCCTTCGCTACCGAGGTCCGCGCGCATCCGCCCGGCGTCGCGCCACCACCCAAGGACGTGCACACCGCGCACCGACCCTTCCCGCAGGACCGTGCGGAGGTCGTCGAGGCCGCTCTGCCCGGACACCTCGTCCCTGGCCGCCGCCATCACCGGTCCGGCCGCGTCCGCACCCCAGATCACCAGGTACGTGGCCTCGGGCGGCTGCTCGGCCTCC
>JBKPQU010000342.1:0-33112 GCA_046734255.1 Actinomycetota bacterium | reverse complement strand
GATGTCGTCCGGTACGCGCACCGAACGCTGTTCGAGACGCTTGAGCACCCCGATCGCCAGCAGGTCGTTGTGCGCGACGATCGCCGTCGCGCCGGTATGGAGTGCGCCGTCCGCCGCGGGACCACCCTGGGACACCTTGGGCACGAATGGCCCGATCCGCTCCGACCGCAGCCCCAGTTCATCGGCGGTGAGACGCAGCGCCGACCAGCGCGTCGCGGCCATCCAGGAGTTCTCCGGCCCGGCCAGATACACCAGGTGCCGGTGCCCCAGCGACGCCAGGTGCTGCACGATCTGACGGCACCCCGTCACATGGTCGAGGACGACGCTCGGCAGTCCACGCACCTGACGGTTCATCAACACCGTCGGACGTTGTGCGGCGATCTGGGTCAGGTTTTCATCCGGCAACCGACTGGCGGCAAGGACGAACCCGTCAACGGCGGGTACGAGACGCTGGACCTGGTCATACTCGATCGCCGGCGACTCCTCGGCATTCACCAGGACGAGCGTGTATTCCGAGGCCTTGGCTCTCAGTTCCGCGCCGCGGATGAGTTCGAAGAAGTGCGGGTTGGCGATGTCGGACACCACCATCGCCACGGTGTGGTGACGGCCGGACAGGAGAGCGCGAGCGTGCGGGTTCGGCCGGTACCCCAGCTGTGCGGCGACGACCAGCACGTGCTGCCGGGTCCTCGCGTTGACGCGGTTCGGCATGGAGAAGGACCGAGACACGGTGGATGTCGCCACACCGGCCGCGGTAGCGACGTCATAGATCGTGGGCCGAGCCATGGTCCACTGAACATCCACGGCAACCACTTGGCAACCCATTGCCGTCAGATCGGACCGCACCTACCGTCGGGATTGTGACCACCGACGCCGATTCCCGGCGTTCCCTCTTGACCGGCCTCCTCGGTAGGGGCGTCACTGCGTCGTTGTCTCCCGAGTTGCATGAACGTGAAGCCAGGCGCCACGAGATCCGCTACGTCTACAAGGTCGTCGAGCTCGGCGACGGCCAGCTCAACCCCTCCGCGCTGCGCCGGCTGCTGGACGCCGCGGTGCAGTTCGGTTTCGACGCTCTCAACGTCACGCACCCGGTCAAGCAGACCATGGTCCCCCTCGTGGACAGTGTGACTGCCTCCGTCGAAGCCATCGGGGCTCTCAACACGATCCTCATCCGCGACGGCATCACCGTCGGCCACAACACCGACGTCACCGGCTTTGCCAGTGCCTTCCAGGACGGTCTGGCCGACGCCGACCTGTCCACGGTGGTCCTCCTCGGCGCCGGCGGCGCAGGGACTGCCGTCGCGCACGGCCTGGCTCGACTGGGCGCTGCGGAACTTCGGGTGTTCGACACCCGCGCCGAGCGAACAGAGGCCCTGGCCGGGTCCATCGGCGGGTTACCCGCCGGCCCCGTCGTGACGGTGCTTGACGACACCGATGTTCCGGAGGCGCTGGCGACCGCCTCGGGTCTGGTCAATGCCACCCCGATCGGGATGGCCGCTCACCCGGGCACCCCGGTCCGCGTCGAGCTGCTCCGACCGGCGCTGTGGGTCGCCGACATCGTCTACCGCCCACTCGTCACACCGCTGCTCGACGAGGCCACGGCCCGCGGCTGCCGGGTTCTCAGCGGCGCCGGAATGGCGGTGCATCAAGCCGCCGACACCTTCGAACTGATCACCGGGAGGCAGGCTGATCGCGATGCCATGTTCAAGGACTTCGACGACATGGTGGCCTCCGAAGTCCAGGACGGGGATTCCCTTTGACGCTACCGACGTCGATCGCCACGGTCTGCCTGAGCGGCACGCTGGTCGACAAGCTGCATGCCTGTGCCGAGGCGGGCTTCGACGGCGTGGAGATCTTCGAGCCCGACCTGGTGGCCTCGCCGGCATCCCCTGAGGAGATCATCGCCCTGGGGCGCCGGCTGGGCCTCACGTTCGACCTCTACCAGCCCTTCCGTGACGCCGAGGGAGTGACCGAGGGGGCGTTCGCGGATGTGGTGCGTCGGGCCAGGCACAAGTTTTCGCTGATGCGGCGTCTCGGCATCGACACCATGCTGGTCTGCAGCAACGTCGCCTCCGCAACGGTGGACGACGACGCGGTGTCCGCCTCGCAGTTGCGGCGCCTCGGTGAGGAGGCTGCGGAACACGGCGTGCGCCTCGCGTTCGAGGCGCTGGCCTGGGGGCGATACGTCGACGACTACCGGCGTGCGTGGCGCATCGTCGAGCGGGCCGACCATCCCAACGTCGGCGTCTGCCTGGACAGCTTCCACATCCTGTCCAAGGGGCACGATCCCGCCGCGATCGGGCAGATCCCCGGGAACAAGATCTTCTTCGTGCAGCTCGCGGATGCGCCGGCTCTCACCATGGATGTCCTCTCGTGGAGCAGACACCATCGGCTGTTCCCAGGTGAGGGCAGCTTCGAACTGGCCCGTTTCGTCGACCACATCCTCAGCGCGGGTTACCAGGGACCTCTCTCGCTGGAGGTCTTCAACGACACCTTTCGCCAGACCGACGTCGTGCGGACCGCCCAGCAGGCGAAACGATCCCTCACCTGGCTCGAGGATCAGGTCGCACGGCTCCACCCGCAGGGTTCGCGGCCCGACGGCCCCACCGCCCTCCCGGACGTCGACCAGCCCGCCGCCTTCGACTTCGTCGAGGTCAAGGCCGAGGACGCCGGAGATGTCGACACAGCGCTGCGGCACCTCGGATTCACGTTTCGAGGCTTTCACCGCAGCAAGCCGGTGCGCCTCTGGACGCAGGGCCGCGCACGCGTGGTGTGCAATGAGCAGCAGGCGCGGGACATGCCGCCGACCCTGGCGGCGGTCGGCTTCGAGGTCACCGATCCTGAGCACTCCGCCGCCCGGGCTCGCGCCCTCGGTGCGCCGGCGGTCTTCCGGCGTACGCGCAGCGGCGAACAGGACCTCCCGGCGTTTCGGGCACCGGATGGCACGGAGATCTTCCTGGCGGGTCTCGCCGACGGCGACACGGCCTGGGTCTCCGAGTTCGAGGGCGGGTCGACCCCGGCAGGAGAGACCCTTCTGACCGGAATCGACCACGTCAATCTCACCCAGCACTGGCGGAACCATGACGAGGCGGTGCTGTTCTACGGCAGCGTCCTCGCCCTTCGCTCGAGCAGCAGCCAGGAGGTGGCCGCTCCCACGGGTCTGGTCCGCAGCCACGTGATGCGAAGCGACGACGGCATCGTCCGGCTCGCTCTCAACGTGGCGCCGTCGGCGTTCGATCACAGGCGAGGGTTCCCCCAGCACGTCGCCTTCACTAGCCGCGACGTGATGGCGGCAGCCCGTGCGGCCCGAACGCGAGGTCTACGCCTGCTGCCGATCCCCGACAACTACTACGACGATCTGGTCGCCCGCTTCGACCTTCCGGCCGCGCACGTGAAAGAGATGTCGCAACTCGGCGTGCTCTATGACCGCGATGGCACCGGTGACTTCATGCACTTCTATACCGAGACGATCGGTGGCGTGTTCTTCGAGGTGGTGCAGCGCCGGGGGGTCTACGACGGGTACGGGGCCGCAAACGCGCCGGTGCGACTCGCCGCACAGCATCTCAGGTCTCTTTCCCGCGGCGGGCTGGAGCCTTCGCGGGGCACGTAGGTGTGTATCAGGACCGCGACCGGCACTCTCTTGCTGGCGTCCCGGGGATGGTGCCGTCCCCCCAACGTGTTCCGCGAAATCGAGGTCACCATGTCCGACCCGCTCAGCCCGCAGTCGCAGGACGACACCTTCCTCATGAAGGGGACCGTGACGTCCGTTGCCGTCGAGACCATCGGCACCCCAACCGTGATCTTCTGGTGCAAGGACGAGGACGGTGTCAGCCACCAGATGAACGGGTCGCTGGAGTCCGAGGCGGTGTCCCGGCTCGCGATGCTGCAACTGCTGCGCGACGCCTTGATCGAGAAGCGTGACGTCGACGTGCGCTACACCATCGCCAGCGGCGGGGCGATGTGGTTCCACGAGGTCCGGGTGTTCTGACCGCCATGGCAGACGACCTGACACCGGGTCCGGTCCAGGTGGCGGTGACCGTGGGGATGCGGATCTTCGTGATCACCGACGAGAACGGCAACGGCCCGCTCGACGACAACTCGCTGGTGGTCTCGGACCTGGCGATCGCCTCGTCGATCTGGCAGCAGGCCGGCGTCCATCTGGTGCTGGAGTCGCTGCGGCCGTGGGTCGCGCCCGATCTGCTCAACGTCACCGGGGCCGAGACGGATACCGTGCGAAGTCACGACTGGGATCCAGGCCAGGCCCATGTCGACGTCTACTACATCGAGTCGACGGACAAGGGAGCCGGCAGCAGCCCGCTGCCCGAGGACGATGGCCCGCACGCGATCATCCTCGCCGACGAGGTGACGGACGCGCCGGACTGGCGAGGGATCGCCCTCGCGCACGAGTTCGGGCACTACCTCGGACTGCTGCACACCCACGCCGGGGACCCGGCCGACGACGCGGCCTACACCGACCACTGCGCCGACACGGATATCGCCGACCCGCACAACCTGATGACGCAGGGGAAGCGCGGCCGATCGACGGACCCCTCCGTGATCCACCTGACCGCCGACCAGATCGCTCGGGCGCGTGGCTATCTGTTCGGTAGCTGGCCGAACCTGGTAGCGGACACCGTCGCCGCAGCCACCGCCTGAGCAGGTCACCTGATCCGCCGGAGGGATCTACCGTACGCAGCATGGCGGTACGCGCGGGCATCGTGGTCACCGGAACCGAGGTTCTCACGGGGCGGGTGAGTGACCGCAACGGTCCGTGGTTGGCGGAGCAGTTGCGTGTCGTCGGTGTCGACATCGGCCGGATCATGATTGTCGGAGATCGCGCGGCGGACCTCATCGCGGCTCTGCACCACCTGATGCCCGACCACGACCTGGTCATCACCACCGGGGGTCTGGGCCCCACCGCGGACGACCTGACCGCGCAGATCGTCGGGGACGTCCAGGGGCGCCCGTCCCAGATAGATCCGGAACTGGAGGGCCGCATCGCCGCCATCGTGGACGCCATGGTGCGCCGACGCCGATGGCGCGCCGATCCGGACGCGATGGCCGCCGGCACGCGAAAGCAGGCCACCGTGCCGGTGGGCGCCCACATCCTGGAACCTGTGGGCACCGCGCCCGGCCTGGTGGTGCCCCCGGCCGAGGGCCGAGACGGGCCGCCGGTGGTCGTCCTGCCAGGCCCGCCCCCCGAGCTGACGGCGATGTGGCCGGCGGCGCTCGCCGCGCCCGCCGTCCAGGTCGTGCTCGCGCGGACGACGCCGCTGCTGCAGGACACCATCCGGTTGTGGGGGACCCTGGAGGCGGATCTCGCCGCGTGCCTGCGCCGCATCGAGGCCGACATAGCCGGCCTCGAGGTCACCACCTGCCTGCGTGAGGGCGAGCTGGAGATCGTCACCCGCTACGCACCCGACGCCCAGCGGCAGGTGGATCTGCTCCGCAGCACCGTCGTGGGCGACTTCGCTGCCAGCGTCTTCAGCACCGACGGGACCGACGTGGACGGCATCGTCGGGCACGCACTGACCGCGCGCGGCTGGACGGTGGCCACCGCCGAGTCCTGCACCGGTGGACTGCTCGGCGCGCGCCTGACCCGAAGGTCCGGCTCCTCCGCCTACGTCCGAGGAACGATCGTCGCCTACAGCAACGCGGCGAAGACGGCGCTCCTGGGGGTTCACGAGGCGACGATCGAGGCTCACGGAGCGGTCAGCGCGGAGGTCGCCGAGGCTCTCGCCGAGGGTTCCAGGGCTGCGCTGGGCGCCGACGTCGGGCTCGGCGTCACCGGCATCGCCGGGCCCGGCGGAGGCACACCGGACAAGCCTGTCGGCACCGTGCACATCGCCGTGATCTCCCCGCAGGGCCGCCGCACCCGCGCGCTGCTCCTGCCCGGCGACCGTGACCAGGTGCGCCACCGAGCTGTGGTCACCGCCATACACGAACTACGACTCCTGCTCACCCGACCAGGTCACGACGACCCTGTCGGGCTTTCGGAAGACCAGGCCTCGGGGAGGGTCGCTGCGGGACGTGTCCAGCCGGATCCCGGGCAACCGGAGCAGCTCGCGTAATACCGCTCTGGCCTGCACCTGCGCCAGGTCGGCGGCCAGGCAGGCGTGCGGGCCCGCGGCGAAGGCCAGGTGTTGCGGGCTCCCCGACCGATCGAGGTCGTAGACGTCGGGTTGGGGGTAGGCCGCTGGGTCACGGTTCGCGGCGGCGAGGGAGGCGATCACCAGGTCCCCCGCTCCGATCGTCTGGTCGGCGAGCACCGTGGTGGCGGTGGCGTACCGGTCCACCCGCGTGGCGGTCGGTTCGAGGCGGAGGGACTCCGCGACGGCGCGGTCGAGCAGGTCGTCCCGGTGCCGGGCTCGCCGGGCCAGCTCGGGGTGAGTCAGCAGGTGCAGTGCCGAGGTCGCGATGAGCCCCTCTGTCGTCTCGATGCCGCCGAATATGACGACCGCGGTGTTGGAGACGATCTCATCATCGGACAGGCCCGTCTCCCGCATCGAGTGCAGGACGCTGGCCGCGTCCATCGGACCGTCGTCCAGGGCCGCGATGACGCCGTCGCGCAGCTGCCTGGACGCCGCCGCCCCCTCCGGTGTCGGTTCGAGACCCGCACTGATCGCGGACACCGACCCGACGATGTCGACGTACCACTGCGCGAGTCGCTGCGGTGGGACGTTGTCCAGGCCGAGTGCCGCGGCCATCACCCCGCTCGCCAGCGGGCCGGCCAGTTCGGTGCGCACCTCGGCCGACCCCCGATGCCGAACGCCGGCGACCAGCCCGGCAGCCAATCGGTCGACTATCTCGCCGTGGACCGCGCGGGCGGCCTCCCGGCGGAAGGCGGCGGAGAAGGGACGCCGGTGCCTGCGGTGCACCGGCCCATCCAGGGAGAGCATGCTCGCGCCGACCACCTTCGCGGTGGAGAACCCCGGATCGTCGACGGTGAAGGCGCCTGGATCGGTGAGCACGCGCGTCACCAGGTCCCGGCGGGTCACCAACCAGCCGCCCAGCACCGGAACCCAGCACACGGGGGCGACGTCACGCAGCGACGCGTGCACGCTGTGCGGGTCACGCGTCAACTCCTCCAGCGTGATCCGCTCCCCGGGTCCCTCACCTGCCACACCCAAGAATGACCCGGACATCCGCCAAGCGCACGGACGGGCCTAGCGCATGCGAGATCGGTCCGGAAGGGACATCGTGTGGTCGTGGGTGGACTGGGCGCCCCCGACCGAGGTGCCGGCTGGAAGTTCACCGAGCGCGTCTACGAGATCAGATACCTCGACACGAGCCCGCTGGCGGGCTCGGCGCCCCACGCAGCGGGGAGCGCTCGCCGGCCGGCCGACCGAGCGGTCAGGAGAGAAGCGTGAGCGATCACAAGACCGGAACACGGGAAGAGTGGCTGGCGGCCCGGCTGGAGCTCCTCGCGGCCGAGAAGGAGCTGACCCGGCGCGGCGACGAACTGGCGCGGCAGCGGCGGGAGCTCCCCTGGGTTCGCATCGACAAGGAGTACGCCTTCGACACCGACCAGGGCAGGGCCTCCCTTGCCGACCTGTTCCGAGGGCGTTCGCAGCTGCTCGTGTATCACTTCATGTTCGGCCCGGAGTACACGGCCGGCTGCCCGGCCTGCTCGGCGATCGCGGACGGCTTCAACGGGTTCGCGGTCCACCTGGCCAACCATGACGTGATGCTTTGGGCGGTGTCGCGGGCTCCGCTGGCGAAACTGCAGGCGTACAAGCAGCGGATGGGCTGGGGCTTCCCGTGGGCCTCGTCGTACGGCAGCGATTTCAACCAGGACTTCCAGGCCGGCTATAGCGAGGAGCAGTGGCGGTCGGGAGTCGGTGAGTACAACTTCCGGGAGTTCGACCTGAGGTCTTCCGCGGAGCTCGGCGACCAGCGCCCGTTCGCCGAGTGGGCGGCCACGACCGGTACGGACTGGGCCACCTATACCCAGGAGGCTCCCGGGATGAGCGCGTTCGCGCTGGACGACGGCGTGGTCCACCACACGTACTCGGCCTACGCGCGGGGGCTCGACGGTCTCTGGGGCATGTACCAGTGGCTCGACCGGGCGCCGCGAGGGCGCAACGAGGAACGTACCCCCGACGCCCCGCTCAACTTCTTCCGTCGCCACGACGAGTACGGCGGCGACTGACCTACGCGGACGGGCACGTCGCTACATCGACCTCACCGCGAGAGGTAGCTCACGAGAAGGTCGCTCAGTTCCTTGGGGTGGCTGAGCGCGACGCAATGACAGCCGGGAACCTCGTCCGGGTCGAGGCCGAGCCGCTCCTGTGCGATCCGCCGCAAGAAGGCAGCGGGGAAGAAGTGGTCATCCCGGCACAGGATGAACCTGGTGGGCACGTCCGGCCACGTCTCGAGTGGCCAGGGCGTTTTCCAGACCGTCGACGACTCCCCGCGCGCGCCCCTTCGAAGTGCCTCCTCGGCCAGGGGGCGCGGAACTCCGTTGTAGTAGGTGATCAGCGGGTCGTCGTGGCCGGTCTTGCCGCCGTCAAGCCGGGCCTGCTCCTCGACGGCCTGCTGGAAGCCGGTGTTGGTCCACCATTCGCCCGGGGTCTCTCCGGGAGCCGGGATCATTCCGGCGAGCAGCACGAGCAGCCGCACCGGTACCCGCGCGGCGACCAGGGTCGCGGTGAACGCGCCGTAGGACTGGCCCACGATCACCAGGTCCTGCCGGCCGGCGACCGCATCGGCCACAGTGCCCGCGTAATCGTTCAGGCTCGCCGTGCCGTTGTCGCACGGCAGGTCCGGCGCGATCGTCTGATGCCCCTGGGCCTGGAGCTCCGCTTCGGTCAGGTGCCAGTACCAACCGGTGTCGCCGGCGCCGTGAACCAGGGCGAACGTCGCCATGCCGCCTACCCGGGTGTCGCCGCCCCCGAGCCGTCGTTGCGGGCTTCGATGGCGGTGACGGTCTTCTCCAGCTCCTTGCCCAGGACCCGCTTGCCGGCAATCGCGAGTAACAGGCCGACCGCCCGTCCCTTGAGGTTCTTGCCCTCACGTACCACGACGACGTCCACGTCGGTCGTCCCGTTGGGTTGCCGGGTGAAGGTGTAGGTGTGGCCCGAACGGCCTCCCCACGTGTTGGAGTCGGTGGTCGTGAGGACGACCCGGTTGGGGTCGGACCAGTCGTAGTGCAGGCGTTCCCAGATGCCGCCCGAGCCCTCCGTGACGTCGGCCTGACCGGGACCTTGGTCGTGCACCTTGAGGTACCCGTCGGCGCTGCGCCCGAAGATCTTCGAGCGGCCCGGCCCGAAATCGGTGAGCGCGGCGACGAACTGCTCGGGCGTGGCGGTGGTCGTCTGGTTCAGGTGGATCGTGGCCATGCCTGCTCCTGGGTTTGGGTGCGGTGGCGTATGGCGAGACGGTCAGAGCACGGGTGAGAGGCATCTCATGGGGCTTTGGGTGATCTGTCAAGCATCCTCGACGGTCTCGCGAGGTGCCTCCACATCGTCGTAGACGCGGGCCGCGGCCAGCAGTCCGTCCGGGCTGCGCTCGTAGACCCCGACCCCGGCCTGCGGCGGCAGGTGGTGGCCGCCCCAGCGGACGCAGTTGTACTCCACGGCGCAGCGCACTCCGTCGTCGGTCACGGCGCAGGGCTCGACACCGATGCCGCCGCCTGCCTTGAAGCACGCGCGGAAGAACGAGCGGAGTTCGGCGCTGCCACGGTGGGTGTACTGCGGGCCGGTGGGCTCGCGGTAATAGCCGTCCGGGGAAAAGGTGCTCAGGACCGCTTCGGTGTCACCAGCGGCCAGGGCGGCCTGGTAGCGGCCGACGACGTCACCGGGGCGGGCGGGCCCCGACGTGAGGATCGGTGGCCGGAGGTGGTGCTGTCCGAAGGTGGGCTGCTGGCTGAAGTAGGAACGGAACACCACCGACCGATCGTCGGGGGATTCGGCGACGATCGCCACCGGCCAGGCCACTTCGCGCCCGTCGTACGCCAGATGCGCCAGCAGCTCCACCACCGCACGCCCGGCGACCACGGTCGTGGCCACGGTCTCGATCCGAGCGTGGTGCTCGGCCAGCAAGGATTGACTCCGCTTGACGAGCTGCCGCAGTGGCCTGTGGCCCCTGACCTCTCCGGCGCGCGGATCGTGGACCACCACCTCACCCGGCCACGCGGTCTCCAGGCTGTGCGTGTCCCCCCTGTTCAGCGCCGTGAGGTACTCACGAACGGGATCAGCCTGCCCGGCGGAGCGAGTCGCCCTTCGCGCCAGCTCCCAAGCGCTGACGTAGTCCGGAAACCACGGCATCCCGATCCCTTCCTCCCAGTGATGACCTCGGCCACCGCCTGCGCGTGCCGTCAGGTCGGCAGTTCCCCGCCGGCCTGCTCCGCCACCATGTACGCGGCGTACCAGTCGGGCCAGTTCTCGTCGCGTTCCCCGGTGCGCTTCTCGTGCTCGCCGTGGGCCGCCTCCGCCCGCCGGAGCGCGCTCGCCAGGTCCGCCGTGGACGCGAATGCCGTCTCAGCGGCCTCGATGCGGCCTGGAAGCCGGGTCGTGATCTCCTGCAGGAGCCAGCCGTTGCCGTCGGGGTCACTGAACGTGGCGAAGGAGCGGTAGCTGCCGCCATCGGGCCCAGGCCCTTTGACGCGACCGTTCGTGCCCTCGGGCTGGAACTGAGCCCCCGGCGTCCCGGCGTGGAACACCTCGCTGACCTCGACGCCGCGGGCCGCCAGCTCGTCGCGCGCAGCCTGGCTGTCGGAGACGACCAGGTAGAGGCCCTGGGCCGAGCCGGGCGCGGCTGACGTGATCTTCGTGCCGAACTGGACCGAGCAGCCCGAGCCGGGCGGCGTGAACTGGACGACCCGGAAGCCGTTGTCGAAGGGGAAGTCGGCGTCGAGCCGCCACCCGAGTCCCCCGTAGAACTCCTTCGCCCGGTCGACATCCGACACTGGGATGACGACCACCTCGAGCTTCATGTCGACGTCCTTGACGCTCGCGGTCCCGCTCGCCTGGTTGCTCCCGACATCTGCCGTGCTCATCGCGGCCTCCGTCCGCTCGGGGTCATGTGTTCAGAAGACGAACTGCTGCCCACCGTCGATGTCGTACGTCGCGCCGGTGAGCGCGGTATTGGTCATGATGTGGACAGCGAGTGCGGCGACGTCGGCTGGTCCCACGACGCGCCCGATCGGGAGCGTGGCCCGCAGCTCATCGCGTCGCTCTTCGAGCTGATCTCCGAGCAGCGATGCCGACAAAGGGGTGTCGACGAAGCCCGCGGCGATGAGGTTGACGCGAACCGGCGCGAGCTCGAGGGCAAGGGCCGCGGTGAACGACGGCAGCACGGCGGTGGCGGCGGAGGCGATGCCGAGGCCGGGCCGGACGCGCCGGCCGCCGGTACCGCCCATGAGCAGCAGCGTGCCTCCGGGCCGCATCTTTCCGGCCGCGTTGCGCGCGACCTCGAGCGCCAGCACCACGTGATCGCTGATCGCCTGGCGAACCTGCGCTGAGTCCATCTCGAGCAGGGGCCCGTAGTACGGGCCACCGGCCGTGACCAGCACGTGGTCGATCGGTGTCGGCAGGTCGCCGAAGAACTCCGCCAGGGATGCTGCGTCGTTGGCGTCGAAGGCGGCGATGCGTTGTGCGCCGACCTCCTGCGCTGCTCGCTCGAGCCTGCCGGCATCGCGGCCGGTGAGGATGACGTCGGCACCCTCGGCCCGCGCGCGTCGAGCCGTCTCGAGCCCGATGCCCGCGCTGCCGCCGATCAGGACGACGGTCTGCCCGATCAGCTCCGGTTCGTGCTGGGCGGGCACGGCGCCGCTCACCCCGACACCCTCGCCGCCGCCTGCGCTTTCATCGGTCGGACCGGCCGCGGCATGTTCGCGATTTCCATGAGGAGCGCCTTCACCGCCGCGTCGTAGATGCCCGAGAAGCTTGGGAACGGCTGGATCGTGTCGCCCAACACCTCGAGCGGGACGCGCGCGCGGACGGCAAGCGTCGCCTGTTGCAGCCACTCACCCGCCTCCGGGCCGAGCGCGTAGGCGCCGGTCAGCCGCTCGCCGTTGCTGAGCAGCGTCAGGAATCCGTTGGACTCGGCGTAGGCGTGCGTGTACGTGGCGGTCTTCGGCACCTCGGACACGAGTGCGGTGGCGCTGTACTCGGCCTCGACCGCACCCACCGCCGCGGCTTGCGGATCTGTGTAGGTGACTCGCGGGACGGCTTCGTAGTTCGCCGGGCGCGGATCACCGGCGATGTTCGCCGCGACCACGTCGCCCTCGTATTCACCGACGTGGGTCAGCGGCCAGATGCCGTTGACGTCGCCGATCGCCCAGAGGCGCTCACCGGCGCGCATGTGGTCGTCAACCGGGATCCCACGATGGTCGGCGTCGATGCCCACCGTCTCGAGGCCGATCCCCGCGACCCGTGGCCGCCGGCCGGTCGCCACCAGCAGCCGGTCGCCGCGCAGGTCGGCACCCCCCTCGAACTGCAGGATGTACTCGTCACCCTCCCGGCGCGCAGCAGAGGCGTGCATGCCGAGCCTCAGCTCGATGCCGTCCCGGCGCAGGGCCTCGCCGAGCGCCTGGCCCAGCGGCGCGGGCTCGCGGGGAAGCACGCGATCGGCGCCTTCGACGATCACCGCCTCGCCGCCGAGGCGCCGCACCACCTGCGCGAGCTCGACTCCTGCGGACCCGCCGCCCAACACGAGCAGGCGGCGCGGGACTGCCTCCATGCTCGTCGCCTCACGGGTGCCCCAGACACCCTCGAGCTCACCCAATCCCGGGACCGGAGGCACGATCGGATCCGCGCCGGTGGCCACCACGATGTGCTCCGCGGTGTGGCGGGCGCCATCGACCTCGACCACGCCGGTGCCGGCCAGCCGGCCCGTCCCGCGCAGCAGGTCGATGCCCCGGCCCGCCAGCCAACGTTCCTGGCCGGCGTCGGAATGGCCCGACACCATGAAGTCCCGCCACGCCAGCGCGGCCTGGACGTCGACCTGCGCGGTCGCGCCCGCATCGCGCGCACCCTGCACCGCCTCGCCCGGTCGCAGCAGCGACTTCGACGGGATGCAGGCCCAGTAGGAGCACTCGCCCCCGACCAGCTCCCGCTCGACCACGGCGACCCGGAGCCCGCGCTCGGCCAGCGCTGCAGCGCAGTGCTCACCGGGCGCCCCACCGCCGAGAACGATCACGTCATAGTCACTCGGGCTCACCATGACCTCCGTCGGTTGCTGGTGACATCGCGGCGCGATCGACCCACGGACCGCCGCCGGGCGGTACCCGTCCTCGACCACCGGAGAATTCACCCATCAGATGAACACGACGTTAACGACCCGCGCGCGCCGGCATGAGTCTCGCGGGACGCCATTTCGGAGAGTGAGGGCTGTTACGGACAGCAACAGCCGCCACTGCGCGCGGTCGTCTCTGGCGGAGGTGGCCGGCCGCAGCCCGGGGATCTCGGCGGCTGGCATGCTCGGAGGCGTCCTGCGCATCGAAGCCCGGCCGAGCGGCGCCCGCTGCCACTGCGGTCGGGCATCGGTACCGGAGAGGGCGGGTGGTCGACATCACGAGCCGGACCGAACAGGCCGTCCGTCGGCGCGGGACGCGCGTGATCGCGGTCGCGATGATCTTGTGGGCCGGCGGGTTCGCCTGGCCCGGTGCCGCTGGCCACGCCGCCGCGGCGGTACCCGACCCGACGGAGCCCGTCCCGACTGCGGTGCCGTCCACTCCGCCGACGCCGCCGATCTCCTCCGTCCCCACATCGTCAGCCACGGTGGTCCCCGGCCCGACCACCGTCCCCCCATCCGCATCGGCGACAGCGACCACGTCGGCCACGAGGACGCCGCCGGCAACCCCCACGCCGTCGTTGACCACCCGGCCGAGCGTCCCGGCCGTACAGGAGCCGGGCACCAAGCCGGCGGCGGCCACGTCAACTCTCCCCCCGGCATCCATCGTGATCGCCCTGGCGGTCCTCGTGCGGGCGGCCGGGGTGCTCGTCTATGCCGGTCGCCTCAGCCGTCCGGACGCCGGCGAAGGCGAGGAGGTCGGTGAGGTCGCCCCGCGACCCGGCGCGGGAGAGGACATCGCGGCCCGGGACAGCGAGCTCCCGCCCGACCAGCAGGACATGGTGGCCTTTCTCGTCGCGCTCGGCGAGGCGATGATCGATTCAGGTGATCCCGTCACGCACGTCCAGGACACCCTGCGGCGTGTGGCCGATGCCAACCACGTCAGCGCAGCGGGGATCGTTGTCCTGCCGACCGCGCTGATCGTCTCCCTTCCGGGCGAGAGCGCGGTGGAGACCTCGGTCACGGTCGCTGGGACGTCCCGGCTTCGTCTGGATCAGATCGACGAGGTGTTCCTCGTAGCGACGGACGCCGAACACGGCCGAGTGGGCCCGGTCGAGGGGCTGTCCCGCCTGCACACCGCGCGAACCAGACAGGCACCGTTCTCCACGCCGCTGATCGTCGCCGGCCAGGTGGTCCTCACCGTCGGGTTGGCGTTGATCCTGCAGGCCGATGCCGTCGACCTCGCGGTGAGTGCCCTGCTGGGCGCCGCTGTGGGAGCAGCGCAGATAGCCGGTCGGCGCCTGACGTCCGCCTACCAGGTGTTCGTGCCGGTCCTGTCGGCGTTCGGCGTGGCGGTGATCGTCTTCCTGCTACCCCGAACCGGCCTGGACACCGGCATCATGGCCCCACTGATCGCGCCGCTCGTGATGTTCCTTCCCGGAGCCCTGCTCACCACGTCGGTGATCGAACTGGCCACCGGGCAGATGATCTCCGGGGCGAGCCGGCTCGCTGCCGGCGCGATGCAGCTGACGCTTCTTGCGTTCGGGGTCGTCGCCGGTGCTCAACTGGTCGGGATCCCCGCCGCAAGCGTGGTGAGCATGTCGAGCGAGCCACTCAGCGATCTTGCGCCCTGGATCGGTGTAGCTCTCTTCGGCGGCGGAGTCGTCGTCCACCAGTGCGCACGCCGCGAATCAAGCGGCTGGATCCTGCTCGTGCTCTACGTCGCCTACGCCGGCCAGGTCCTCGGCGGCTTTCTGCTCGGCGGTGTCCTTTCAGCATTCGTCGGGGCGCTGCTGATGACGCCGGTCGCCGTGTATGTCGCGACCCTCAGGTCCGGACCCGCGACCCTGGTCAGCTTCCTGCCGGCGTTCTGGCTGCTCGTCCCGGGGGCCCTGGGACTGGTGGGGGTCACGCAGCTTTTCGGCGCCGACCGCAGCAGCGGGTTGAACTCGCTGCTGACCACTGGAGCAACCATGATCGGTATCGCCTTCGGAGTGCTGCTCGGCCTCGCGGCCACCACGGGGATCACCACCTTGGCCGGCGTCGCATCATGGGCCTGGCGTCCCGAGGTACAGCGTCATTGACGGGCCCAATACGTGTCTGATCCCTTGCTCCGGCGCAGCGCCTCGGCCGTCTCGAAGCCCGGCGCCATGGACGCGGAGGTCCCCGCCAGCACCTGGTGGTGCTCGATGTTCAGCAATCGGATCCAGCTCTGCTGGCCCATCGTCAGCGCGATGAAGCAGCCCAGCTCGACCAGCTCGGGCTCGTCGAAATGGGCGTACAACCGCTCCCAGAAGGCATCGTCGGTGTCCAGCCTCCAGGTGATCGCCTCGGCGTAGGACAGAGCCGCCTTCTGCCGCTCGTCCAGGCCCCCCGACGTCTCGAAGTTGAGCAGCTCGTCGTACTGGCCCTCCTGCAGACCTTGGCGGGCCGCCCGCTCGGAGCGCTGGTTTCCGCAGTACTCGCACTTGACGCTGCGGGAGACGTAGACCCGGCAGAGCTCCTTGATGGCGTGGTCGCAGACGCCCCCGCGGAACAACGTCTCCCAGCTGTTGGCGAAGGCCCAGAACGCCGCCGGGACGTGTGCCCGCACAGCCGAACTCTCCGGCCGCGGTGTGCCCTCGCGGCGGCAGCGGTCCAGCTCGGCGAGCATCGCCTCGTCCAGGCCCTCCAGCGCCGCGTAGCTGATTCTCTGTCGTGCCATCTCTCCTCCGGGGCTTCACCGGCCGTCCCGACCGCCCGTCCTGCGAGCATGCCCCGTCGATCCTGGACGTGCCAGCCGTCGCGCGCTCCGGCATATGTCGGTCATCCCACCTTTCCGCATTGCTGGGCGATGATCGTGGAAGTGTTGTTGCCATTCGGCCTTGTGGTGACCACGCAATAGGTACCGGCACGAGCGACCGCGAGGACCTGCCTTCGCCTGGCTTCCCGCCGCGACCGGACCGAAATAGCGCTGCTTCTTGACCGAATGCGCAATCCCTCGTGGGACTCTGGGCTAGTTTGAACTGTTTTCGTCATGCCGTGCGCCTCGTCTGCGAAGGAGCGGTCATGCATCGAACCGTTGTGGCTCTGGCTGCCGGACTGGTGGGTGTGGCGATCGGGGCCGGTGGTGCCGCCGCCATGAGCGGGGCTCCTCCCCTGCGCCAGCAGGCCGCGCTCGTTCAGCGCAGCGTGCTGCCGGCGGCGACCTTCCGGGCGGGTTCCCCGCCGTCCGGAGCTTTCTTCACCGCCCAGAACCGCACCGACGCGCACAATAACGGGGTAGACCCTGCGGCGGGCGGGACGTACTTCACCAGCCAGCCGGTACAGGGATTCAGCAGCCTGATCCCGGCGGGCGACGGCACCTGGTGGGCGATGGCGGACAACGGTTACGGCGGCCGTGACAACTCGGCCGACTGGCAGCTGGTCATCTACCACATCGACCTCCGTTTCGGGAACACGGCCGGTCCGGTGGTGCTGTCCACCGTCGTGCTCAGCGACCCCGACCGGCAGGTCCCGTGGACGATCGTCTGCGACCCTTCCCACGGCACAGCTCTGCCGCCGTTCTCGTTCAACGTGCTGCCCGCCGCACCTCCTTCGGCCTGCGGCACGGACCCCGCCGCGCGCGTCCTGACCGGCTTCGACTTCGACCCGGAGTCGCTCGAGATCGGCCCCGACGGCACGTTCTGGATCGGCGAGGAGTTCGGGCCGTTCCTGCTGCACGTCGACCGCTCCGGCCGGCTGCTCGGAGCGCCGATCGGCGCCCCCGGCGTGAAGTCCCCACAGAACCCCACCCTGGACGTGCTCGGCGGAGAGAAGCCGAACCTGGCCGCGAGCCGGGGCTTCGAGGATCTTGCGATCAGCCCGGACCGCACGCGGCTGTACGCGATGCCGGAGGGCCCGGTTGTGACGGACGACCCGCAGGATCTACGGGTGTTCACCTTCGATATCCGTCGGCAGCGCTTCAACGGCGGCGTCAGCAAGGTCCGGCTCGAGATGCCCGGGCAGAAGGTCAACCTCAGCACGCTGACGCTGGTCGGCGGTGCCCCCGCCTATCCGGGGAGCACGGCACCCACCATCAGTGGCGAGTCCGCGGCGGAGCTCACCGCCGTCAACAGCCACCAATTCCTGCTCGTGGAGCGTGACAGCGCCGGCGACGGCTTGCCCGCCCCCAGGTTCAAGAAGGTCTTCCTGCTGGACGCGAAGGAAGCCCAGGGCGGGTTCCTGACCAAGCAGTTGCTCGTGGACCTGATGGCGGTGCCTGACCCGAACCACGTCGGTGACGACGGTGATTTCTTCCGTTTCCCGTTCAACACGATCGAGTCGGTGCACGTCGTGAACGGAACGACGATCCTGGTGGCGAACGACAACAACTACCCCTTCTCCAACGGCCGCTCCCGCAGTCGCACCAATGAGCGGACGGGTCCACTCGCCCCGGACGACAACGAATTCATCCTGGTCCGCCTCGGCAGCAGGCTCCACGTCGACTCCCGACTCCTCGCGCCGCCGGCGGCCTGACGCACCTGGCGCACCGGCCGGTGGCGTCACCGCCAGGAGACCCGGACCTCCAGCCGCAGGTACTCGCCGTAGCGTCTGGCGGCGTCGCCGATGGCTTCCACCTCGAAAGGTTCCGGGGCTCGGTAGGGCCACAGGTCGAACTCCACGTGGTGGTTGCCGATGGTGCGGCGCATGGCAGCGCGGAGTTGCGCGTCCACCAGAGCCATCCCGATCGCGGTCGCCCGGTCGCGCGGCACGTCACCGGCAGCGTCGAGTACCCAGCGGGAATCCTGGTAGCCGCGGTAGGTCTCGTCGAGTATCTGCAGGAGATGCCCCGCGGGCTCCTGCCGCCCGCGCGGAGGATCGGCCGGGGCGTGCCAGAAGGTGCGCCCGTCGTGCTGGAACGAGTCGAGCCGATCTCGCACCTGCTCAAGGCCGGCGCGCACGTCGGTGAGGGTGAGTGTCGCCCAGTAGGTGAGGTCTCGTTCGGTTGCGGGGCCGTGCCCGGTGAAGTAGCGCAGTGCGAGCTCGGCCAATGCATCGCCTCGCTCGAGCCGGCGTGGTGCCGGCACGCGCTGCTCCATCAGCGCGTAGGAGTGCTCGCCGTCGATCACTTTTCCGCTGCAGATCAACCCATCGAGCTCGGCGTGGGCCAGCAGGATCATCAGCATCTGCCCGCTGCCGTCGATACCGCGCTCGCGCAGTTCGTCGGCCAGCTGCCCGCGGGTCAGCTGTCCCCGGCTGGTCAAGGCTTGCGTGACGGCGGCCACGGCGCGCTCGATCGCCGGCCCGTCGAGGCCGTGGGCCTCGCGTAGCTGCTGGCCGGTGACTCGCCGTACGCGTGGGCCGGTCAGGTCCAGCAGCCACCCGATGTCCTCGGCCCGCACGAAGTGCCAGGTGGGGCGCAGAACGTGCGTGCGCAGGACGGCGCCGTCATCGATGAGAGCCGCCAGATCGCCCGGATCCGGGCTCTGGGTGCGCGCGGCCACCGCCCAGCCCGCCTGACCGGCGTTCTCCGCCTGGACGGCCAGCAGCGAACCGACAACCTCGCCCGCGGAGACGGCGTGGGGTGCGACGAGATGCTGGCTGCGCAGCCGCCAGCGGGCGATGTCGAGGTCCTGCACGACGCCCCTCATCTCTCCGGACCCGAGCCGCAACAGCTTAACGAGACGCACACATCCCATCGCCGCCGTCCGCACCGCGCGGGCAGTCCAGGCGGCCCGCCGACCCAGTGATGCGTCTACTCGGCAGTGGCCATGACGAGCGTGTGCCCGGAGTCTCCCTCCGGGATGAAGCGCGTCCAGAGCGGTGTGAGTCGACGCTCGGTCAGCAGCCGGCGGTAGGTCCCGGTGTCGGCGTGGTCCCAGAACATGTCGGCTCCGAGATATGGCTCGACACCGGTCCACCTTTCGGCGCCGACGATGGCCAGGAGGCGACCGCCCGGGCGCAGCCAGTCGTGGATGCGGCCGAAGAGGTCCTCCTGGTCCCGCAGCGGAAGGTGGATAAAGGCGTAGAACGAGACCACCGCATCGACACTGCCGGCACTCAGGTGGAGTTCCGCCATGTCGGCCTGCACCAGCGCCGCGCCCGGGACCAGATGCCGGGCGCGCCGCAGTTGGACCGCCGAGAAGTCGACCCCGACCACCTGGAAGCCGTTGTCGACCATCAGCCGGGTCGCGGGGACGCCGGCGCCGCACCCGAGATCCAGGATCCGGCTCCCGGCGGGCACGGCCCGAGCGAGGACGTCCACCCACAAGTCGTAGCGAGCGGTGTCCTCGGACGACGAGGGATCCGGTCCGCCGTCGTCGCTGCGGTAGGCCTCGGAGATCGCGTCATAGCCCGCGCGGACCAGCCGTCGGCGCGCGGCGCGTACCGCCTGCTCCTCCGTCATCGTCCGACCCGGCGGAGCCGACCGATCGGGAGGACCGCTGGCTCTCGGCGACCGACACGGCTGCCACGCCGGCAAGAAGCCCTGTCGCGGCCTGGAGGATGGCGAGAGCCCATTCCCCCCGCACCATCGAGAGGATGGCGTTCGCCGCGAACACTGCCGCGGAGGCGATCCAGAACCCCGTCCGGTCGGCGAATGCCAAGGCTCGCCCACCGACGCCCGCGCGGGACCCCGGCTCGGACCGATGCGCGCCCCTCTGACGGCTCATAGGTCGCCGCAACCGTCTGCGTATTCCCAGTCGAACCGCGCGCCGCAGGTCGCCCCATACGCCTCATAATCCGACCCCTCGGGGCTGATCTCGAAGAGCACGTCGCAACTGAACCCGTCACCGTCCCCGCAGTCCTGGACCAGGATGTCGAGAATGGTCGTGCAGGCCTGCACGTCGCCTGCCGCGCAACCATCGATCAGCTGGTCCGCCGCGTCGGCCCCGCCCAGGTCGGTCGCCCAACTCTGGTTCGCGGGCGCGTTGTCGAGACGCAGCGCTGCCTGGCTCTCAGGGGTCTCTGATGGTGCCGCGCCTGCCGGCGTCGACAGGTTGTTGATGACGACGGGCGGCTCCGCTCCCTTGGACGGCCCCGGCAGACCACCGTGGACGGCGACGAAGGCGCCGCCGATCGCAGTGATCAGCGCGGCCAGGGCGGCCAGGAGGCCGGCCATGCCCCCGCTGCGAGTTCCCGAATGAATGTCCTGCGTCATGTCCCCCACCACCCAAACGACGGCGGCGACGCTCGCAAGCGTCGGCGCGCCTCGGTCACCAGGAGCGGCGCAGCCGGGACGGTGATACCCGATTCCCGCCGAGACGGATCGCCGCCGTGGACGAGCCCACAACCGGAGGCGGCTTGCAGATCCGGACATGCTGCGCTACGACGGGCGGGATGAGGCTGTCCGCGTTGAGCGGCCCGGAGGGGCACCCGCTCCATCCGTTCGTGGTGCCGTTGCCGGCCGGTGCGTTCGCGTCCTCCCTGATCTTCGACATCCTCACCTGGACCCGCCCGGGCGAGCTGCCGTGGCTCGTCGACGGCGCCTGGTGGCTGATCGGTGTCGGACTGATCGGCGCGGGGGTGGCTGCCGTGTTCGGCGTGCTCGACCTGCTGCGGATTCCGCGCGGAAGCCGGCCATGGCGGATCGCGCTGGCACATTCGGCCTTGAACGTCGCCGTCGCCGTTCTCTTCCTCATCGGGTACGTCTGGCGGGCCGGCGACCATGTCGAGCTGGACAAGACCCGATCAGGACAGCTCACGCTCAGCGCCGTCGCGGTCGGGCTTCTCGTCGTCGCTGTGCTCCTGGGGCAGACCCTGACGTACCGGTTCGGCATGCGGGTCGACAAGCGGGCGACCGCCGCCGACCGGTCGGCCGGCGCCGGCTGACGCGGCCCTGCGCGCCGCCCCCGGCGGCGTGGACTTCAGGGGCTGGATCCCCGGCGCGGGGCCTCGCGGTAGTAGTCCCGCCAGATCACCCGGTAGAGCGGCACCCAGCGCGGGATCGAGCGCAGGCCGGGGATGAACGGCAGCAGTACCAGGAGCAGCGAGAGCACGATCATCAGCGTCCAGACGATCACGTCGGCGTTGTCTGCCCATGCACCCGTGAACGGTGGAATCTGGTACCAGAACGTGTACAGCCACAGCCACGCCTGGCCGGGGTAGTTGCCGGTCTCGTTCATCATCCCCCACTGCTCACCCTGCAGGTGGTGGGTTCCGGCGACCTCCTCCAGGTACCCGCCGTCCGCCAGGAACAGCAGCGGCCTGGTGTAGTCGGTGTGGAAGAAGCCCGACCCGGTGTCGACGAGGTCGCTGTCGAGGATGCCGCTGTCCGCCATCCCCAGCAGCGCGGTGGTCATGGCCGGCACCGGCCCGTATTCCCCGGGGGCGACCTTCGCCGGGTCGTTGTCGGCCGCCTCCAGCGCGTCGGCGTAGGCGGTCGCCCACGCCTGCTGCTGTTCGGGCGTGGCGGCGCGCCACTGCGCTACGGCGGCCGTCGCCCGGGGATCGTTCGTGATCCGAGACAGGGGGCCGACCACGAAGTCGTGGGAGGAGTCGACCGGGATCCGTACCCCGGCCCACTTCTGAAGTGTGATCGGCCCCATCGACATGCCCCCGCCGGCCGAGTTGTACGGCGGTCCATAACTCGCACTGGTCGTCGTCCCTGCGAGTTCGCCGGTCGCGGTGGCGACGAAGTCACCCGGCGCCGCCTTGGCCCATGACTGCAGCGTGATGCCCTTCTCGTCCGGGGAGGAGAACAGAGCAGACAGCCCGGCGGTCAGGAGGGCAACCACCACCAGGGCGATGACGAACTCCTTGACCAGATCGTATTCGCGGGTCCGCCCGCGCCATCTGGCCGGCGGCCTGCCACCGGCGGGGTCTCGGCGGGTCTCGGTCGTGGCCATCACACACCTGCCTTGAAGTCAGGGTCGAGGGTGCCGTCCTCGTCCACGCCGATCGGCGGGACCACGCCGCGCGCACGCACGAGCAGGACATGGCCGACGACGAGCACCCCGAGCACCAGCGGGAGCAACGTCACGTGCCACAGAAGCATCTGACCGACGTTGAGGACGTTCCAGAACGCTCCCACCCCTGCCGAGTTGATCCCGTCCTTGGCCTCGCCGGCGATCCATTGGGCGTCGAAGTTGGTCTGCACCAGGTACCCGGTGAACGCCGTGGCGATCGAGCCGAGGAACGCCACTGCCCCGGTGACCCAGGTCAGCGCTCGGCGACCCCGCCAGGCGGCCATGAAGAACTTTCCCCACAGGTGGATCACCATGAAGAAGAAGAAGAGCTCGGTGCTCCACAGGTGCAGGCTGTTCACGAAGTGCCCGACCGAGCTCGTGTGCCACCAGGTCGGGCCGTAGACCGCGATCCATACTCCGGAGACCAGGACCACCACGAACGCCGCCAGCGTGAGCACGCCGAACACGTAGATCCAGGACGCCACGTAGGCGGGCTGCCGGTCGGGCATCAGGTCCTCGGGCGGGAAGGCCCGCAAGCTGCGCGTGCGCAGCGACGCCGTCCAGCTCTTCGAGGCGGGCGCGCCGGTGACATCCGGCCCCCCCGCGCTCACCGCTTCCTCCCGGTCGGGAACGGCAGCAGGAGGGCGAGCACGAATACGGCAATCATCAGCAGGATGACGATGGCGTTCGCCCAGGAGATCTGCAGGAAACCCCAATGGAGATAACTCCCGGGGCCATTCAGGTCCACCAGCGAGCTGAGGGATGTAGCGGAAGGTTCGATCATTGTCGTTCCCCTTCACGGCCACGGCGGACCGCCAAGGGCGCCCGTACACCGATGCATCGGTCCCACCGTTGTCGTCACGCTAGGTCTGGCCCCGGAGCAGGCGTAGGGACCAATGGCTCCCACGTGCGGACCACTTCCGCCAAATCACGTTTTAACTACGGACGGCGACCAATCGTGCGCGCTATGGGAGATCGACGCGAAATTCTGAGGAAAGCCTGCCCTTATTTATTCTTCCGAGGAGAGCCTTCTTTCTCGCGGAAAACCGTCAGGGCTTGCGGAACAGTTCGGCAGCGTAAGGCCAGCCATGGCCGGCGTCCCCAGGCCAGGATCCGGCCCTTGAGGGCGGCCCCGAGGGGCCCGCTGCGGCCGTAGAGCACGAGCAGGAATGCCCACGGGTCCGCGGACAGATGACAGTCTGCGCGCCGGCCGGCCGCCGGCGCTTCGACGGCCAGCGCCCCATCGGCGACGGCGAAGATCGCCCGCACACCGCGCTCGCCGCGCAGCCGGATGTCGTACCGGGCCGGCCGCCCCCGTGCCTTCTCGGCGAGCAGGTAATGCGGGACGACGGGCAACACTCCGAGGAACACCGTCCGGGCCCAGTCGGCCGGCACCGGCCACGAGGCGCGCCCGGTGAGCGCGCGATGTCGTTGCCGTGCACGAGGTACTCACCGCACGCCACCGCGAGCAGGGTGGGCAGTGGGAGGTGCAAGCCGGCATGCCACGGCACGTCCTGGTCAGCCGGGTGGCGCTCCGCGGCGGCCAGCAAGCTGTCGACGGCCGCTTCGATGTGGTCGGCGAGAGCCAGTAGATCCTCGTCGGCGAGGGTGCCCATGATCTCATCGTTCAGCGCAGTGATCGCCTCGATGGTGGGCGCCGGGGACGGGGTTCCGCCTACCATCCGCGCGTAGAGTTCCGCACCGCTCGCGACGTGCGCGGCGACGTCGCGGACCGTCCATCGGCCGACGGCCGTCACGCCGGGATCGGCCCCCGCGCGGAGCAGGGCGACCAGCTGGCCGGCGGCGCCATGCGCGGCGCCGGCCGCTCGAGCCAGATCCAGCGGGGGCGGTGGCGGCCGCTTCCCAGCGGCCTGCACATCGGTGTCGATCATCGGGGACACCTCCTCCCAATGCTCCGATGTCGGAGTATGTGCCAGCATCCAATACTCCGGCGCCGGAGTAAAGTGGTTCCTGTGAACGAGCGGCTGTCCACCACGTCCTACGCCGTGCTCGGCCTCCTCGCACTGCGGTCCTGGACCGGCTACGAGTTGACCCAGCAGAGTCGCCGCAGCCTCGCCCACTGCTGGCCCAAGGAGGACAGCGTTCTGTACGAGGAACCCCGGCGGCTCGTCGCGCTTGGCCTCGCGCAAGCGCACAAGGAACACGACCGGGGCCGAAGCCGCAACCGTTACTCGATCACCGACGCGGGCCGCAAGGCCCTGCGTGCGTGGCTGGCGACGCACAGCGGCCCCCCACACCTCGAACTGGAGCCGGTGCTACGACTGACCTTCGCCGACCAGGGCGAGCTACCCGACGCCCAGGCGGCGATCGCCGCGCTGAAGGACTGGGCGGTTGCCCTCCGCGCAGATGGCATGGCGGTCCTGCGTGGCTACCAGGCCGGGCAGGCCCCCTTTCCCGACCGTCTGCACATCAACGTTCTCGCCGCGTGCTATCACAAGGCCGTCTATGACGCGACGATCGCATTCTGCGAACTCGCGCAGAAGGAAATCGCCGACTGGGAGCGCACCGACGGCCTGGGCGCCACGCAGCGCACACGCGACCTGCTCGACCAGCTGCTCGCCGGCGAATAGCCGCCGGGCGTACCACTAACGGGTTCCGCGCTCCTCCATGATCTCCGGAGGCCACGGGACGCTCTCGGGCCAACCCGACGGTGGCTCGGGGGCGGCCACCTCCGGGAGCGGCCCGGCCTCTGGACCGCCGTCCATCTCGTCCGGGGACGCAGGTGACGGCGCACCCGGTCGCTCGGGGGGTTCTGCGGGAGCTGCCTCCGCCGCTTCCGTCTGCGGGTCGAGACGCTCGAGGCGTCCTGCCTTGACATCGGCGCGCTTGGTCATGATCCGGTAGCTGAAGCTGATCTCGCTGGTGCCCTCGTTCTGCTCCCTGACCTCGAAGCCGCGCGGGCCGCGCTCACTGACGTAGAGCCCGTTCGACGGGCCTTCGGGAGTGACGAAGACGTGATAGTCGTCACCGATCCCTGATACCGCGGCGAAATCCGGATCCACCTCTATGCGGGCGGCTCCCTGCCGCAGCTGCGCCCGTCCCACGTCCTCGAACCAGCACTCGGGTGCCTCGACGGCGTGCAGCACGCGTTGCGAACCGTCGGGGTGGGGGACGACGGACGACTTGGGCGAGCCGGTGACGAAGAGGGCACCGTTGACGAAGAGCCTGCCGTTGACCTGCACGCTGCCGTCGAACCTGCCGGCCCACGGAGTGAAGGTGAGGCCACCGCTGACGAAGCTCGGACCGGGGACCCCGACCACGCCGATCCCGCCGCTCGCACTGTTGCCGCCCCAGACGCCTGCCACTCCGCCGACGCCGACCACCCCGAACGTGCCTCCTCCGAGGCCTCTCCCGTCGACGGCCGTCGCCGTTCCCCTGCCCACGACACCGAAAGTTCCCCCGTCGGCACGCACGGCCTGGCTGCTACCCGTCCCCCGCACGCCGATCCCGCTGCCGCTCAGGCTCGTCCCCAACACCCCGACGCCACCGAAGCTCGCATCGCCGTTGACACCCGCGTGACCGACGCTCGGTGAGAAAGTGACACCCGCCACCCCGTGGCCCTGAGGCGTCGCCCCGACCGGCGCACTCGCGACGCCGCGGACGCCGTCGCCGGGGAATCCCACGCCGACCACTCCGAGGCCGTTCGCACCCGGGATGCCGCCGATGAACTGACCGCCGACGAGGCCCGCTGCCACGATCGAACCGGAAAGCTGCTGACTGACGCCCGGATTCATCCGCAGGTTCTCGACAACGAGGCAGACCGGCGCCATCTCCGGACACGGGTTCACCTCGCCGCCGGGCAGGAACGTCCGGTTGCTCGAGCGCTTCGTCAATGTGAGCATCGGCCCGCTCCCGCATGGAATTCCCTGCTGGGCGGCTTGGTCGGTGTCCTCCTCCCAAGCCGTCGGCGCGGTCGATGAGTTCTGGTTCGGAAAGGCGCTACCGATGCCGACGAGCAGTGGATCCGAATTCATGGCGCCCCCTCGCTAGCCGTTGAATGCCGCCATTCTCACAGTTCTGGGCACCCGACGGCACTGCCCAGCAAGTGCGGCAAGGTGTCGCCATGACGCCCACGGCCCACCTGCCCCTCGCCGGCATCCGCGTCGTCGACCTCACCTCGAACATCGCCGCCCCGTTCGCCGGGGCAGTCCTCGCCGATCTCGGAGCCGACGTGGTCCACGTCGAGAGCCGCACCGGTGACGACAGCCGCGGCATGGCCCCGCGGGTCGGCGACACGTCTGCGTACTGGCAGGTCGTCAACCGCAACAAGCGCGTCCTGGCGATGGACATCCGCGTGGCCGACGACCGCCAGGTCCTCGACGACCTCCTCGGCCACTGCGACGTGTTCATCACCAACCTCCGGCCGGGCAAGCTCATCAAGCACCGCCTGGACGCCGCATCGCTGCGGGAACGCCATCCGCGGCTCATCCACGCCTCGTTGTCCGCGTACGGCGGCACCGGAGACGAACGCGACCGCCCCGGATACGACGCCGTCCTCCAGTCGCGCACCGGCATCGCCGAGGTCACCGGCACAAGCGACGGTCCCCCCGTACGGGCCGGCGTCTCCATCCTCGACGTCGGCGCGGGGACCTGGCTCGCCCTCGGCGTTCTCGCGGCATTGCTACGACGGGAGCAGACCGGCGAGGGCGGGGCCGTTGCGACGTCACTGTTCGAGACCGGCGCCAGCTGGGTCTCCTATCACGTCGCCGCCTTCCAGATCTCCGGCGAGCCCTCCGGCCGTCACGGCAGCGGGCATCCCGCCTTCGCGCCTTACGGCATCTTCCCCACCCTCGACGGCCAGGTGTCCCTCGGCATCGGCGGTGACGACCTCTTCCGGCGGCTCTGCGCCGCCCTCGGCGCTCCTGCTCTCGCCGCGGACCCACGGTTCGCTCGCAACGTCGACCGCGTGGCCAACGCCGCCCAGCTCCACGCCGTCCTCGACGACATCCTGACCAGACTCCCTGCGACCGAGGTGGTCGGCCGCCTCGAGCCCTTCGGCATCCCCTGCGACGTCGTGCAGAAGCCGGAGGACCTGCTGCACGACCCACAGGCCGAGGCCACCGGCATGCTCGTCACCTCGGACGTCGACGGCTTCGGCCCGCTGCGCTTCCCCGGCCTGCCACTCACCTTCGACGGCAGCCGCCCGCAGATCCGTTCCTCAGCCGACTGATCGCGGGCCCAATCTGGGCAGCGCCACCCGCAATCTGGGCATCGCCTGTCGATGCCCGCGCAACCGGCGCGTTCCTACGGTGACGGCGTCGGCCACGCAGATCCTTCCTGCGAACCGGCCGGCCCGACCGGAAGGAGCCCCGATGCCCCTGTTGATGGGCCGAACCCTCGCCGCGATCGCGACCGCGATCGTGGTCTCCGCCTGCGGAACCGCCGGCGCGACGACCGCAGCGGACGGATCCGATCCCACCGCCTCGCCCTCCGTTTCCCATGCTTCCCCGACAGCCGGATCCAACGTCCAGGACATGCGGGACATCTACTCCCTCAAGAGGCAGGCGGCCGCCCTCCGGCTGCGGCAGTCCGCGGATTCGGGGAAGGGTTGCAACGCCCTCGATCAGTAGCGTGTGGCACGAGGGCCGCGAAAGCGCTACGCAGCGCGCAGGCTCTCGACCGAGGCGGCCTCGGCCACCGAGGAGCGCAGGAGCCGGGCGGCAATCCTGGCGCCCAGGACCGCTGCTCCCCCGGCCACCAGGACCGACACCGGCAGCGCCCGTCAGCGAGAACCCCAAGTTGGTCGGGGGCCGTCGCGATGCGGCCCCCGAACCGGCTTGTCAGGGAACGACGACCAGTCTCCTGCCCCGGAGATCGGTACGCTGCCAGGCGGTCTCGATCTCGCTGAGCGGCACCCTCTCCAGGTCGAACGTGAGCGTCCCAGCCTGCGCCCACTGCACGACCTGCCCGTAGACCTCCGCCATCGACGCCGGGCTCAGGCCCTTGGCCACGCCGCAGATCTCGACCCCGGAGGTGCGCAGGCTGCCCGCGGCGATCGTGAGCGTCGGCCCGGCCGACTCGCCGACCTGGACGAACCGGGTCGGCCTCGGGAAGGCGAACGACGCCGGGATCAGGGTGTGCAGCAGGACCTCGCTGGGCCGGCCCCAGAGGAAGTCCAGGACGACGTCGTAGCCCTCTCCCCTGGCATCCACGAGAGCCTGCGCCAGCGCGTCGTCGGGAACCGCGGTGTTGATCACGGTGTCCGCGCCGAGGGCGAGCACCTCGCGAAGGGCGCCCTCGTGGCGGCCGGTGGCGACGATCCGGCCGGCGCCCAGGAGGCGGGCCACCTTGACCGCCAGGCGCCCAGCCACCCCGGTCGCGCCCTGGATCAGCACCGTCTCGCCGGGCACGAATCCCGCCGCCGTCTTGATGGACATGCCCGTGACCGCCGTTGCCAGGACGACCGCGACGGCCGGATCCACACCCTCCGGGATCGGGGCGACGGCGTTGCGCGCCACGACCGTCCTCTCGGCCAGCGCACCGTAGGGCAGGCGGGGGTTGGCGAAGCCGACGAGGGTGCCGTCCGGCAGCGCCCCCACGCCGTCGAAGCAGGGGATCACCGGCAGCCGGCTCGTGAACTGCTCGCTCGCGTAGTGCTCGCCGGCCGCGACCATCTTGTCGACGTTCTCGACGGCGACCGCCCTGACCTCGACGATGACCTCGTCCTCGCCGGCGACGGGGTCGGGGAACTCCTCGTACCGGGGTACGCCCCCGAGCTCGTGCAGTACCGCTGCCCTCATCGCGATTCTCCCGTGACCGATCATCTAACACCGTTAGAGAGCTACTCTAACAGTGTTAGAGACCTGGGAACGGAGACCTGCTCGTGGCCCTGGACCGGCGGCGGATCGTCGTCGAGGCCGTCGCGCTCCTCGACGCGGACGGCCTCGAGGGGGTGACGCTGCGCAGGCTCGCCCAGCGACTCGACGTGCAGGCGCCGACCCTCTACTGGCACCTCCCGAACAAGGCCGCACTCGTCACGGCGATCGCCGAGGACATCCTGGACCAACAGTTCCCCGAGCTGGCCCCGCCCGAGCCGGACCAGCGGTGGCAGGACTGGCTGATCGACCTCGCCCAGCGCCTGCGTCGCGCGCTGCTCGCCCACCCCGACGGCGCCCGCGTCATCTCGGCATCCCAGCTCTCCCTCAGGATGGCCGCCATCTCGGAACTCGCGATGAGCACCCTGGTGGCCCGCGGCGTACCGCTGCGCCAGGCACGGCTGCTCGTCCTGACCGTCGAGCGCTTCACCATCGGGCACGTCCTGGAGGAGCAGGCCCCTCGCCCGGACGGGGACGCGCTCGCCGGCTTCGACCTCGCCACCTTCACCGAGCGGCACCCGACCGTGATCGCCGGCATCACCGAGTACTTCCAGCCGGGACGCACGGCGGACGACCTGTTCCGCGAATGCCTTCAGCTGATCGTCGAGCCGGCACTCGCAGCCGGCGCGCAGCCGTAGAGACCGCTTCAGCGCCGCCGACGCCGGTTCGACTCGACATATATGCATCATGCATGCATTATTAGAGGATGGACCGCGTGGCGAACCTGCTCGGGGCTACTGCCCTTCTCCTCGGCGACGGAGTCCTCGACCGAGCCAGCCGCTCAGCGGGTCGCGCCGGGGCCACCGGCGCTGCCCTCACGGTGTTGGCCCAGGAACCCGGCCTGAGCATCGAGCAGTTGCGCCTGCCACTCGGCCTGTCCCAGTCGGCCACGGTTCGCCTGGTGGACTCGCTGGTCGCCGATGGTCTGGCCCGGCGGAGCCCCGGACCGGACGGCCGCACGATCTCCGTTCACCTCACCCGCGCCGGACGGTCCCGGGCGCGGTCGGTGCTGGTCGGCCGGGCCGACCTGCTGGACGAAGCGCTGGCCGACCTGTCGCCGGCGGAGCGCGATGCGCTGACCGGATTGCTGGAGAAGGTGCTGGCCGGCCTCACCACCGGTCGGACGCACGCCGATCGGATCTGCCGGCTCTGCGACTACAGCACCTGCCCCCAGCAGGACTGTCCGGTGGAACTGGCCGCCTCCGCGGTCGCGACGACGGGGCGTCCGGGCGGCACGACCCTGCCCCCCGCGAGGGGGCGGCAGCCATGATCGGGCTGCTGCTCGCGGTGGCCGCGAGCGGTGCCTGGGGCGTGTCGGATTTCATCGCCGGGGTCCGCTCCCGCAGCCTCGCCGTGGCGCTGGTCCTGCTGCTGTCCCAGGTGGCCGGCCTGGCCGTGCTCGCCGGCATCCTGATCGCCTGGCGGCCGCAGACCTTGGCGGTGGCCGGGCTGCCCGGCTCGTCAATGGTGCCTGCCGCGCTGGCGGGTGCAGCGGGCGTCGCGGCCCTCGGGCTTGTCTACGTCGCGATGTCGCGCGGTGGCATCGCGCTGGTGGCGCCGGTCTCCGCGATCTCGGCCGCGCTCTCGACGGCGGTCGGTCTGCTCACCGGCGAGAGGCTGACGACACATGCCGCGATCGGCGTGGTCCTCGCCCTGACGGGGACGCTGGCGGCGGCGTCCCCGCCGCGAGGGTCCAAGGTCACCCCGGGGATCGGTGCGAAGGCGCGCTTTCGGAGCTACGACCGGACGGCCATGCTGGCCGCTGCGGGGTCGGCGGTGTGCACCAGCGCGTTCTTCATCCTCATCCGCATGGCCAGCACGGGATCCGACCCGATGACGGCCACGCTCGTGAACCGGCTGTCCGGCTGCGCTCTCGTCACCGCCTGGGCACTCGGCCGCTGGCCCGAGCTGCGTGCGGTTCGAAAGGCACGGCCGCTGGCACTGCTGGCGATCGGCCTGGTCGGCGCGGCCGATGCCGTCGCCGAGCTGTGCTATGCCGCAGCCTCCACGCGAGCCCCGCTCAGCCTGGTGGCTCCGCTGTCGTCCCTCTACCCGGCGGTCGCGGTCATGCTCGCCGTCACCCTGCTGAGGGAGCGGCCCGACCGGATCGGAACCCTCGGCGTGGTCAGTGCCCTGGCTGGGACCGCTCTCCTCGCCGGCGCTTGATCACTCGAGGTCCGCGACCGTGCGATCCTGAGGGCGTGCTCGACGTCGAACTGCCGGAGACATCCGGATCGCCGGTCGTCGGCTCGTTCCGCGCCTGCCTCTCGTCGGTGCTGGAGCTGGCGGTGGACTCGGTTCCCCAGCCCGACGGTGACCTGCAGGCGTCGGTCTCGCAGTGGCGGACGTGGCTTGCCGGGCGCGGCTTCGGCCTGGTCCCGATCGCACACGCCTCGACGTTCCAGTGGCCTGGCTACTGGATTGCGGTGCTGGAGGGGACCCTCGGACCGGACGAGCGGGTGGTCGTCCTGATGTTCGGCACACCGCCTGGGGTTGTCCTGAGCCCGCAGCGCCCCGAGTTGCTGGGCCGGGCGGCCGCCGACCTCCCGGTGACTCACGGGTACGTCGTCGCCGGCTTCGATCCGGCGTGGTCAACGGATCCGGTGGCGCCGGCGCAGCGGGGTCGGGTCGAGGCCCTGGCCATCGCTGATCGCGCCGAGGCGCCGATGCAACGGGTCACGACGGTCCGGGCGGTCCCCGGCCGAGGTCTCGAGGGCGACCGGTATGCCAAGCACGCGGGCACCTTCACACCTCGCGGTTCGCGGGGCGTCGGCTACGACCTGACGCTGATCGAGGCCGAGGTGCTCGACGAGCTCACCCTGCCCGACGGCCGGCGACTGGGGTACGCGGAGGCCCGGCGCAACATCGTCACCCGCGGGGTCGACCTCAACGGCCTGGTCGGCAGGCGCTTCACGGTCGGGGAGGTCGAGTGCATCGGGCGGCGGCTGTGTGAGCCGTGCGCGCACCTGGAGCGGCTGACCCGGGCCGGCGTCCTCCGCGGGCTGATCCACAAGGGGGGCTTGCGGGCCGACATCCTCACCGAGGGAGTGATCTCCGAGGGCGCCGCGATTCAGCTTCTCGACCGATGAGTCCTGCCGCGGCCGGGCGTCCTAGAGGATGGACCCGACCAAGAGGCGATCAAGGAGCTGGACCGTGAGCGAACCGACGACGACGACCCTGGACGCACCGGGCGCCGTGCTGACCTACGACGTCCGGAGCGGCGACGGGAGCCGTGAGCCGGCCCTCCTGCTGATCGGCTCTCCGATGGGCGCCGCCGGGTTCGGCACGCTCGCCGGCCACTTCCCGGACCGCACGGTGGTCACCTACGACCCGCGCGGCGTCGAGCGCAGCCGCAAGGCGGACGACACCGCGCCGTCCACACCCGACGAGCACGCCGACGACCTCCACCGAGTGATCACTGCCGTGGGCGGTCCGGTGGACGTGTTCGCCTCCAGCGGCGGCGCGGTGAACGCGCTCGCGCTGGTCGCCCGCCATCCCGGCGACGTCCGCACCCTCGTCGCCCACGAGCCGCCGGTCGCACGGGTCCTGCCCGACCGGGAGGCGGCGCTCGCCGTGACCCGGGGCATCCACGACATCTACCAGCAGGACGGCCTCGGGCCGGCGATGGCGAAGTTCATCGCACTGGTCAGCCACCGCGGCCCGATCCCGGGCGACTTCGCCGACCAGCCCGGTCCCGACCCCGCGACGTTCGGCCTGCCGACCCAGGACGACGGCTCCCGGAACGACCCTCTTGTCGGCCAGAACATCATCTCGTGCACGCACTACCAGCCGGACTTCGACGCTCTCCGTGCGTCGTCGACGCGGATCGTCGTCGCGGTCGGCGAGGAGTCCGAGGGCGAGATGGCCCATCGGGGCGGTGAGGGCGTGGCCCAGGGGCTCGGTACGCCGCCGGTCACGTTCCCCAGCAACCACGGCGGCTTCCTCGGCGGCGAGTACGGCCAGGAGGGCAAGCCCGACGCCTTCGCCGCGAGGCTGCGCGAGGTCCTCGGCGAGGCATAGACCGGCTCAGCGCACGCGGGCCAGGTCAGGTCCGGCGTCCCCCGTGTCGGGGGTCCGTCGGTGCGGGCGAGATGGCGGGGCCTGCCTGCGCCGACTCGCGCGCGATCCGAACGGCACCGATGAAGACCCGTACCACCGCACCCAGGACGATCAGGT